>JAZOOC010000158.1:0-3021 GCA_045654825.1 Clostridia bacterium
ATACCATTGTTCAGATCAGATAAATTCAATATATGCGGTGACGAAACATTCGATGTCGAGAAAAAATACGGAGGAAATTCAGATGCAGGTAAGCTTTATGTAGATTTTATCACAAAAATTATAGATTATGTCCGTTCTAAAAATAAAAAGGTAATGATGTGGGCGGATATTTTACTCAAGCATCCCGAAACTATAGAGAATATGCCTGATGATATATGTTATCTTAACTGGGATTATGCTCCGCAACCATCCGAAGAAAATATTGTTAAATTGTCTGAATTGGGCAAAGAGCAGATTGTTTGCCCCGGCACTGCTACATGGAGCAGACTCTGCGAAAATGTAGAGAGAGAAGAAGCAAATATATCCGCAATGGTTGATTACGGATATAAGCATGGCGCTATAGGTGTATTAAATACCAACTGGGGCGATTATGGAAATCCTGCAAGTCTTGATCTTGCAATGTATGGTCTTGTGTTGGGCGGTGTTAAGTCCTGGACTCCGCAAACTGAAATAAATGAAGAGCTCTATGCTTTGGTAAATGATCTTCTGTACGGCGGAAAAAATGCAATGCAGTTTTTAAAAAGAATAAGCGAAGCACACAGCAAAACAGCACCTCACTGGAACGGAATATGTTTGAAATATTTTGAACACAGATATAACGAAAAACCGCAGATAACACCGGTTTTTGATACAGATAAAGTATCCGAAGTTCAGATGGAATGTATGGAAATTATATCTGAACTGAATTCTGAAAAATGGGAATATGACGAAGCTAGAGAAGAAATGATTTTATGTGCTGAGGGAATCTGTGTGTTAGCAGAACTGGGTGCAAAACTGTTCGGACAACCTTCAAAAAAAGTTGCAGACCCGGAAAAATGGCTTAAAAAATACAGAGAAAAATGGCTTCTTAAAAACAAACAAAGCGAGCTTGCCAAAATAGAAGAAATGATTTTATATATCAATTCTCTTTAAAATACTTAAAGGAAGTGCAGAAATGACAAAAATCGACATTTTTTCCGGTTTTCTGGGTGCCGGTAAAACAACCCTGATTAAAAAACTTATAAAAGAGGCTTATACAGGCGAAAAGCTTGTGCTTATAGAAAATGAATTCGGCGAAATCGGTATAGATGGCGGATTTATGAAAGAAGCGGGAATAAATGTAACCGAAATGAATTCAGGTTGTATATGCTGCAGTCTTGTAGGAGATTTTTCGGTTGCACTTAAAGAGGTGCTTGATACATATTCACCCGACAGAATTTTAATTGAGCCTTCGGGTGTCGGAAAATTAAGCGATGTTATCCGTGCGGTAATGAATGTAGATTCGGATAATATAAAATTGAACAGCTTTGCGGCAGTTGTAGATGCAAAAAAATGCAGAGTATATATGAAAAACTTCGGTGAGTTTTTCAATGATCAGATTGAACATGCAGGATGCATTCTCTTAAGCCATACAGATGATATGTCAGACGAAAATATTGAAAAATGCGTTAATCTTATAAGAGCACATAACGAAACTGCAGTTGTTGTAACAACTCCCTGGGATAAGCTTTCGGGTGTTCAGCTTCTCGGTGCAACAGAGAGAAAATCAACTCTTGATGAAGTAATAGCTGAACTTAAAGACGAACATAAAAATACTTGTCACCATTGCGCTCATCACCACCACCATCACGAAGCGTGCGAAGACGAGCTTCATCATGGGTCATCTCATGAACACCATCATGAACATCATCACCATGCGGATGAGGTGTTTGATAGCTGGGGTGCAGAAACAGTAAAAAAATATACCGAAGAAGAAATCAATAATATTCTTGTTTCTCTGCTTGAAGAGGAAAAGTACGGAATGATACTTCGTGCTAAAGGAATGGTAGAAAAAGACGGCGAAAACTGGATTCATTTTGATTATATCCCCGGTGAGCCGGATGTAAGACCGGGCGTGGCAGATGTTACGGGAAAAATATGTGTTATCGGCTCTAAACTCAATAAAGATAACCTGAAAAAACTTTTTGGATTGGAATGATAAAAATGGAAATACCCGTTTTCTTATTTACAGGCTTTCTTGAGTCGGGAAAGACAACTTTCATTCAGGAAACTCTGGAAGACCCCAAATTCAATACAGGAGAAAAAATTCTTCTTCTCATCTGCGAAGAGGGATTTACTGAATTAGATACCGATAAATCCGCTCTTTCAAATGTCAGTGTGGAAATTGTGGAAAAAGAAGACTTTACTCCGGTTAATTTAAAAATGCTCGCTTCAAGATATGCCGCTGAAAGAGTTCTTATTGAATATAACGGTATGTGGGAGATGTCTTATCTCTATGAAAATCTCCCGAAAAACTGGCTGCTTTATCAGCAGATTAATTTCTTCGACAGTAATAATGCACTCACATATAATAAAAATATGAGAAATCTGGTTGCGGATAAGCTTATGAACTGCGAGCTTGCAGTATTCAACCGTATGGATGATAATGCAGATATAACCGAATTCCATAAACTTGTAAGAGGGCTTAACCGAGGTTGTGAAATAATTTATGAGTATAAAGACGGAAGCCTTAAAATAGACGATATAGAAGACCCTCTTCCGTTTGATATAAATGCCGATGTTATCGAAATAAGCGACCGCGATTACGCAATATGGTATGCAAATCTGCTTGAGAATACCGAAAATTATATCGGCAGAAAAATTTCTTTCAAAGGAATAGTTGCGGTTGATAAATCAATGGGTAAAAATGCTTTTGTTATTGGTAGACATGTAATGACTTGTTGTATAGACGATATAGAATATAAGGGTATTGTCTGCATATCCGACGAAGAACTGGATTTTAAAACAAGAGAATGGAAAATGATTACTGCCTCTGTGGAATTCGGTTTTCATCCGATGTATGATGGGGAAGGTCCGATTCTTAAACTTATTTCGTATAGAGAAGCAGAAAAACCTGAAGAAGAGGTTGCAAGCTTTTATTAAAGAGGGGATATAAATGGAGAATAAAATAAAATGTGCAATATTCGATCTTGACGGTACTTT
>JAZOOC010000159.1:0-16136 GCA_045654825.1 Clostridia bacterium
GTTGCAGTTCCTACATACAGCACATTATTAATTTCATCAACAGCAATTGATTTTGCATATTGCTCATCCTCATCAAAAGGCTGACCAGCTCCCGACGGACTTATTATTTCAAAATCAGTCCGATTTTTTCTTAAGGAAAAAACATAGCAATTCGGATATGTGCCGCCATATACGGTACCATTTGAATCAACATCAAGACTCATTATATGTGTCTGCCCTGAAACAGGGCTTCCCAAATCAATCAGGAAATCCTGGCCCGGTACGTATTTGAATAATTTTCCGCTCTCGTAAGTTCCGATATAGACATTATTTTCATTATCAACCGCAATTGCACCGGCTCCTGCTACTCCGCTGATTTCAATGGTTTTTAAAACATTTTTACCCGCCACATCAACAATTGCGAATTTTGCAGAACCGCCCGACATTTCATTTGTTATCACGGTGTATATAACATCTTCGCCGTTTTCATTTTTACCTACCGCCGCAGACTGAACATAATCTATCTGAATCGGCATTCCCAGGTCAGTAAATGTTTTAGAAAAATTAAAGTCATCAATATAACACTCTGTTTTCTGACCAAATGATAATTTCACTCGGCTGTATACTGCATTTGAAGGCGACTCCGCTATAATACCAAGTGTGTTCCAACCTGATATTTCGCGATTATAAGTTCTTGTTTCAGCTGCAATCTTATTGTATTTGCCGTCAAGAAATTCAATGCTTATGGAAATATCACCTTTATCTTTATATACCATTGCATAAGCTGAATAGCTTTCTTGCGGTAAAATTTCTGTTTCATGCCCGCTTATAACAACATTTTCTTCTGCATTGGTAATAATCTGAAGAGATTTATTCTCACTGAAAGAGAAATTGCTTGATATAACTTCAGGAAAACCGACATAATCAAGGGAATATCCCTCCGTTCCCATTTCAAATCCGGAATTATATAATTCAATACTGCTTATTTTACTTCCAATCCATAAAACAAACTCTTTTTCTGCAACCGATGCTCCTCTTCTTATCACAGCAGTTAATGTTACCTGTTGTCCTTCGGTTGCACCTTCGCTTATAATTCCACAGTTATCAATAACATCCTGATTATCTGACAACCAATATATAAACACACCGTTGTTTGTCATCGTCAGCAAATTCAGATTATTGCTTACCGCAGAATAGCTGTCGTTTCCGTTAAATGAAATCTGAAGCTGATTGTATATATTCTGCACCGCTGTTTCATCATCATATCTGTCTGAATAACCTGAATTTCTTGCGGTAAGTTCTATATTATCAAACCTGACATTTCCCACATAGGATGATGTGGTGGTAAGAGAAATACTCATATATTCAGCATTTTCAGGAGCTTCATTGTAATCAATTACATATTCGGAATATTGATTTGAGTTAGCGGTAATCCTTACCGAAGGTCTGAAATCCAGCTTGTTTTTATCCGAATCATAATAATTGATGTATACATAAGGATATCCTGTAGTTCTGCTCTGAAGGCTATCTACCTTTAATCTGTAGCTGGCACCCGGTGCCGTAAGCATCCATTTGCTTTCTATCTCATATGCCCGTGTTTCATCGTCATTAACAGAAAGACTGTATCTACCCTGACTTGCACTATTGTTATCAACAGAAATATTGGCATGGTTTCCGTTTATTATTTCAAACCCCTGCATTCCCTTCTCGAATGAAGAGTTTATAACCGGCAGTACAATTTCTGTATAATCTGAAACACCGGCAACATTTGTTACTCCGCTTATCACATACTGTTCTAAAGTTTTTTTATAATCATTCAACGGAGATACAGTAAAATTATATTCTGTATTTTCTTCCAGACCGCTTACGAGATATTCATTCAGATTTTCCTCTACACGATCAATAATTTTGTTGTTACAGCAAATTTCAACCATATCGTGATTATATTCTTCTTTATTACTCCACTTAAGTAATACAGCTTTGTTTAACCCGACGGCAGAAACATTATCCAAAGGCTCGGTTAACTGAGGTTCAGTATGAACAGCCTCATGCAAATTCCCGATAATCTGAGGATAGGGATACGAACCGGACGAATCAAGGATAAAATCGCTTGCAGGCAATCCTGCATCTCCGACCATATCTGCCTTTTTAAGCTGATACGGGGTTTTTATTTTAATATTTTCAGCCGGCTTTTTATAAGACGGATAAAAAGAATTAGGATGATTGATGGCATAACAGTTTGTTACAATTGCATTAGAAACCGCTTCAACTCCGGAAATCTCGCCGCAACCACCGTAAGAATATATATTATTGATATCTCTTCCGCCAAGCGCTTCCCCCGCGTTATAACAGTTAGTTATTGTTACACCGCTGTTTTGTGTATTTGGCATACCGCCGGAGGTTATTCCTCCTGCATAAACCTTAGAAACATCAAGATATTTTCCGTTACTGTCGAGTCCGGTTGCAATAATTCTTCCTGAATTATACGATGAAACTATACCGCCCCGAATATATCTTGAACATCCGGCAATACCTCCGATATAAGCCTTTCCGATTACACGCCCGGAATTATAACATTTATGCACTGCCTTTTCAGATTGCATATACAAAGTTCCGACAATACCGCCGACCGATGTATTGCCGGTTATATTCCCAGTGTTTGAACAGCTGTAAATCCCTTGCAGATTATGCCCTGTTATACCACCTGTCCATGAGCCTTCAGAGTTATTGTTTATGACTTGTCCTTTATTATGACAGGAAGCAATCACTGTTCCTGCCGTATTGTTTCTTACTGCTCCGCAGATACCGCCAACATTAAGTCCGTTTCCGGTAACTGTTGCGTTATTTATACATCCTTCAATTTTGGCATTATCAAGAGTAATTCCTGCGAACGCCCCAACAAGATTAGTTCCGCTTACACTTCCGCCAATCTTAAGATTTGCTATATATGCATCCCCATGCAGAGCTGAAAACAATCCTGTACCATAAGCGGAGCTGTATGTGTTATCAGACCGCCCTGATATTGAAACCGATATTGTTTTGGCATTTTGAACAGAACTGCCCCCTTTAAATGTTCCTCTGAAAGACTTTGGGACATAAGATGAGGGCAGAGTAATATTCTGAGTAAGCAGATATTCTGCTTCTGAATCAGCCGGTATATTAAGAAAATCCTGCGCTGAAGATATTATGTACGGATTTTTTGAAGTGCCTTGTCCACCGCTGAACAAGCCTGCATTTACAGAAGAAAAAGCTACCGTTTGAAATAATACGAACACAGAAAATAAGGAAAAAACAAATAAATTGATTATCTTTCTCATTACCCGCACCTCCTAATACAGAACATACTTCAGTTAAATTATAATATATATACTATTTCGGTAGAATTGCAAAAAGTAACTTATTTACTACCTAATTATTCCATATATCACACATATTGGAAATATTATACAGAAAGAAGGAGTCATAGATGTAATGACTCCTTCACAATTAACACTATTTAATTCTTCTTACTTTCTTCTTTTAAACCGGATATTTATCGTATATCTACAAATAACTCTTTTCCGTATGCAGTATATGTAATTCCGTCTTTTTCATATATAACATAAGCTTTTATATAGTAATCATTTACCAATAATCCGTTTTTAGCTTTTATTTCGATACCGAATTGTCCTGCTTCGTTAAGATTTTCCCAAGCTGCATCACTTGCGAGTTTAACTGCGTTTGCATCTCCGATTTTCGCATTACTGCTTAAGGAGTAAACCATACCAAATTCTTTGATAACAGATCCGTTATCTTTCATTGAATCGGCAACGAAAGCCTGGCTTATACCATTATTGTAATATTTGGAATATGTAGAAACCTCAGCGTCTCCTGCCAGAGTTGTTACAGCAACCTCAATGTATGCAATATAATTTCTGTCAGCTGTTATAGCTGCTTTATAATCTTTCATTGCAGTTACTTTGAAGGTATAATCAGTTGAAGGATTCAGTCCGCTTACTGTATACTGTTTTTCAGAAGCGCTTACTCTTGCAATTACTCTTGTGCCGTCGCTGATTTCAACCATATCATGATTTGCATTTGCCGCATCAGTCCAGCTGATTAGAACAGATTTATCACCACCAACAGCTGTTGCGTCTGCAAGTTGAACAGTCTGCACAGGAGTGATATATGCAACCTCCTGAAGATTTCCTAAGATTCTCGGGAACGGATATGTGCTGAAAGTATCCTGCAATCTGAAATCAGCTGATGGTAACTGGGTGGCGCTAGTTCCGATCATAGTAGTTCTGTTCTTTAAGTCTTTAGCCGCTTTCGGTGTAATATTTGCATGCTTTTTTTGTGGATAAAGTGATGCATAATCGTTCAATACATAACAGTTAGTAATATTCGCCTTATTGATTACCTCAACTCCGACTGTTTCTCCGCATCCTGCAAAAGAATAGAGGTTATTGACATCTCTTCCTCCTAAAACTTCGCCGGCATTGTAGCTTGTTTTGATTGTAACACCGGTACTGGTAGCATTTGCCATACCGCCGCCTGTTATACCACCGCAATAAATTTTAGCTGATTCAGCATATGAACCGTCAGCTTCAAGTCCTGTAGCTATTATTCTGCCAGAATTGTAGCAGGAAACTATTGTACCTTCAGCATATCTTGTTACACCGGCAATACCGCCAACATAATTAGAGCCGATAACTCTTCCTGCATTATAGCTTTTTCTTACTGCTGTGGTTGAGTTTGTATATAAAGCACCGATAAGGCCTCCAACCGAATCACAGCCGGATACATTTGCAGTATTTGAGCTTCCGTATACATCCTGTGTTGTGTGACCTACAAGACCACCGGTCCACGAACTGCTGTTCGAAAGATTTATTACATTGCCTCTGTTATGACACCCGGTAATAGCAATGCCTGTTGTTGTGTTTCTTACCGCACCTGCTATACCGCCGACATTCATGCCGTTACCGGTGATAACCGCATTATTTGTACAACCGCTTACAACGGCACCGTCTAACATTATACCTGCGAACCCACCCACAAGGTTAGTTCCCGAAACAGTTCCGCTCAATTTAAGATATTCCAGTTTTGCTGTTCCGAAAAGTGTTGAGAACAAACCTGTTCCGTAACCTTTCTCATAAGTATTTTCAGATTCACCCTGAATTGATACTGTTATTGTTTTGATGTCAGTTGATGAAGGGGATTTTAAAGTTCCCGCAAATGCTTTGGGCTGATAATCAGCCGGCAGGGTAATATCAGCAGTTATTTGATATACCTCAGAAGCACCATCGGGAATAGCAAGAAAATCCTCAGCAGATGAAATAATATACGGATCTTCTGCGGTACCCGCTCCTCCGCTGTAAAGCCCCTCTGCAGCTCCGGCAAAGCATACATTTCCGAGCAGTCCCGAAACAATTAACAGCATGCTTAATACCAACGATATTTTTCTTTTTGCCATTTCTTTTCCTCCTTTAGTTTTACTCTTTTAATTAAATTTTTGCCTCTTATCATTGTAATCGCATTTTAGTATACAATAAATAAAAAAGGAATTGCAAAAAGTAACCTCTTATGTTAAGATAGCTTCAAGGAGATGAATGTTATGTTTTTTTATAATATTATCGAAAATAAAAACTATAAGGACTTAAATCCGTTAAGTTGCGGTATGATGCAATGCAAACCTGACACCAGTTTCGGACCCTATATCCGTAATTTTTATCTTATTCATTTTGTTATTTCGGGAAAAGGATATTTTAAAAATGAAACCAATCAGTATAAAGTGATAAAGGATCAGGCTTTCATAATAAAGCCCGGAGAGGTAACAAAATACTGGGCTGACCCGAAAGACCCCTGGGAATACATATGGATAGGCTTTGACGGTGAGCTTTCTGCTAAAATAAACGAGCTTAAATCTCCTGTTATAGATATTGATTCGTCTTTTATCAACTCGCTTGTGAACGTGTGCAATATCGCCACTACCAAGGAAGAATACCTTACGGGAAAGCTGTTTGAACTTTTTTCAATTCTGTTTGACAACAAAACAAAATCCAACTATGCAGAAAGCGTTAAAAATTATATTGTTACAAGCTATTCCTCTGAAATAACACTTGAGCAAATCGCCACAAGCCTTAATCTTGATAAGCGTTATTTAAACAGAGTATTCAAAAACTATTTCGGGATAACAATAAAGCAATATCTTATCAAAACAAGGATGAAAGAAGCTCAAAGACTTCTGAAAAAAGGTTACCTTATAAAGCAAGTAGCCTTTATGACGGGCTATAATGATCCATTTGTTTTTTCCAGAGCATTCAAAGAATACTACGGATTTCCTCCTCAGCATATAATTGCCGGTAAAAACGATTAATAAAGTTACTTTTTGTAATGGATTCCCCCCTTTCAATTATATTATAATCAATATGATATAGTTGAATCAGGGGGGTTATTTTATGAAATCATATGATGCTATATTAAAAACACTTGTAAACATCTACGACAAAGTATCATCATGCCAGACAAGAGAAGGTAAAACTCTTCACGTTGACAACAAATTTACAATATTCGGACAATGCACGGGTCTTTATTATGCTGCATTATATAAACTGAATCATCCGGACAATCCGTATTATAAAAATCCTGCACTTCTTGAAAAAGCTGAAAAATCCTGGAATTACTATATATCGTTGTTTAATGAAAATGGGCAGGCTCCTTTAATAACCTTTGATCAGTTTTGGGAATATTTCTATGACGAATGGGGAGTTTTGCATTTAATAAATACAGTCGAACTCCTAAAAGACGATCTCCCCAAGGAAAAAATTGATTTATTCAACTCAAAAATAGACAGAGCAATCCTTGGAATTATTGACGACATAAAAAAAGATTATGAAAATCCGGAATTCATAGAGAAAGTAAAAAAACATGAGGTTGCAAACCATTTCTTATGGAGATTAACCTGTGTTTACAGATATGCAATGCTTAAAAATGATTCTCAATTAATGAACTATTGCACAGATATTGTTCACTTTGTATGTGATTACCAATTACCCTTTGGAACCTGGTTAGAAGGAAACTCTCCTGTAGTTAAATACTCACATACAACATTGGGTGCCCTTGGTCAATTACTTGCCTATACAAACAACGAAGATAAAATCATCTATCGTGCAGTTTCAAAAAACATTGAATATCTTCTCAAATGTTACTACAAGGAAAACCAGGCAATAGGATGCTTTGACGGAAGAAATCAAGACGACGTATTCTTCGAATTTACCTTTCTTTGCAGTTCTATGCTGGATACAGAGGACGGCATAAAATACAACTCAAAGCATATTCTGGCAAAATACAACGACCCTACAGAATTACATATCAAGCATCAATCATTGGGTTATTATGTAGACGCTTTTCTTACTATGACGCAGAATGTAGAACTCATCACGGAAAATAACGATTCTGAAGATTCTGTTGTGTATATTGATAATCTCGATAAACCAATTGAGTCATATTCCCCAAATACACTCAACACGCTGAAAATATGCAAAAATGATTTTATAGTGCCAATATGTATATTAAAAAATTTTTCTCTTAATCAGCGCTGGATTTTACAAAGACAGAATATTTTTGCAGTATATCACAAAAAGTCCAATATTATAATCGGAGGCGGCAATTCAATTGCTTCACCGGAGTTCTCACCGTTCAATATTATATCGAACGGAAAAGTTCATTATCTTCACGATAACGCAAGCTTTATAGCAGACAACAAAATTGAACTTTTATATGATGATGTGTCTTGCACAATAGAAATAAACATTATAAACAATCATGAAATCGAAATTGAATATACAGTAAACACCTTAAAGGAACTTGATAAATGTTATGTAAATATTCCCATATTTCTCCAATACATAACACAGGTGAAAACTCCTAATAAAACAATCGATGTAAAATCACTTGAATATCATAGCGAGTTTATTTGTGAAAACGATAAAATCAATACGGATTATGCTGAAATTTCAATGGATAAAGATTCAACTCTCACATATCCGATATATTTATTTAATCCATATATGCAGATTCAAAAACAAAGTTTCGAAAAAGCTTGCGTACTCCAGAGATGCCAGCTTGATAACTCTGTTAACCATGTAAAACTGCATATTAAAGTAAAATAATCAACAGGAGGGTAAATAAAAATGAAAAAATTAACAGCTATTTTTATCATATGTTGTTTTCTTCTGGCATATATTCCGGCTCTTTCCTACGACAGTCTTAATCCGGAATATGATAATGAAACAGCATTTTTAAAAGCAATCGGTTTAATAACAAACGAATTTATTCCGGAGGAAAAAATTTCAAAAGCAGAATTTTTAAGCATTGTAATGACAATGTTGTTTAAAGATACCGACTTTGCAGTTCCGGATGAAATTCAAAAACCTTTTTATGATGTAGATATATCTCATCCTTTTTACGGAACAGTAAAAGCTGCCAAAGATCTGGGTATTGTTCAAGGCAACACAGGTGCTTTATTTATGCCTGACAGCGAGATTAATTTCGATATCGCCTTAACTATTTTACTTAATTCACTCAATTACAAATTGCATGCACAATCTGCAGGCGGTTATCCATCCGGATATTTATACACCGCAAAACAAATCGGAATTCTTAAAGAAATCACAATAACACAAGACACCATAACCAAAGCAGAAGCTGCTAAATTAATATACAATTCATTATTTACAAGCTGTGTGGTAACATCTGAATTAACAGAAAACGGATTTAACCTCTCTGTTGATGCAAGTAAGACTGTTCTTTGGGAAAAATTCAAAATTAAAGAATATGATGCACAGATAGTTGATAATGGTTTCTCTTCCCTGTACGGCAATTCAATTCAGGATGAAAAACGAATCGTATTAAAAAATCTCAAAAACGATGAAAGTATCTTAGCTTTCATATCTGATTCTCAAATAACAAACCTTCTTGGTTACAGAATAAAAGCATTTGTGAAATTCGATACTGAAACCTATAGAAACGAAATTGTTTATTACAATATATCAAAAAATGTTAAAACCGTATCTCTCAATGCATCTGATATTTTCAATATATCTAACGGAACAATTGAGTATGAAACAGATACGAATTCAGGAAAATACCAAAAGTATAATATAGGCCAGACTCCTACCGTAGTCTTAAACGATACCTGTTACTATACATACAACACAATAACAGATGTAATCCCCAAAGACGGTATAATAACCCTCATCGACAATAATTCCGATGGCAGATATGAGATACTTTCCATATTGAGCTTCAATGTTTATACAGATAAACTTAACGGCACCGCAAGAAACATAGTAGTTGACAGAATAAATACCGAAAACGACACCATATACTGCAAACTGAATGCGTTTTCCAATCTTTCACTTGACGACACAAAATGCACCTACAAAATCCTGTCTGATACTGCTGAAATAACATCATTATCAGATATTAAAGCATATGATATTATTTCTGTCGCTCAGGCACCGGTTCAGGTGATGCAAAAATCTCATTATATACTTTATGTAAAAAGACAGCCTGTCATTGCTGCAATAGAGTCTATTTCAGAAAGCACCAAAGAATTATTCACCGAAAATGAAACACTTATTGTATCTGACAGCCTTTTACAAATCAAAAAGAATTTCATAGGAAATATCCTTTTGAATAAGGAAATTAAGCTATACCTTGATGTTACGGGAAAAGTAGCATATTCGGAAAGCATAAACAGTCAAAGCAAAAATTACGCATATTTAATCGGCATAGGCTACGAAAACTCATTGGAAAATTCATTAATTGTAAAGATTTTCACCAAAGAAGGTGAGATTAAAGTTCTTCCTTTGGCATCTAAAGTTAAAATTGACTCCATTTACCATACCACAACAGGAAGTGCAGAAACCGCTTTGAAAAAAAGACCTTCAGGTTCAACAACAAGCAGTGTTTCCCGCCCGATTATATTTAAAGAAAATTCAAAAGGGGAAATAACAGAAATAGAAACAGATACTCCCAATTATTCTTTAAACACAGGCGAATATACTCCTTATACAACACAAACACACATTAAATACAGCATAGATGAAATTTCAGATTCCAATGCATTTAAAGCCGCATACCGAACATTCAGACTTACCGAATACAAAGAATCAACCGCTTCATTTGATGGCAAATTTATCATTACTTCAGATACTTTAATCCTCGGTGTTCCCGATATTGATATGTATGGCATTGACAGAGGTATTGAATTTTCAGCGGATCAACCTGCTACATCAGCACTTACATTAACACCGGCCCTCGCAAAACTTTATGAATACCCAATTGAAGATAAATACTATCGTATTTTATCCATAGATTCGTTAAGCAATGTGTATTCATACGATGTGCAAGCATATGATGTAGATGCAGACACAGGCATTGCCGGCCTTGTAGTTATAAGAGGAAATTCCGATACAACATACTATGGAAATGTCCCCTATAACAGCAGTTTCAAAATGGCTGTTTACTTAAAAACCACAGAAGCATATGATGAAGAAACCCAGACCATACAAACAAAAGTATACTGGACAACAGACGGCGAAAATATTGAATCCGCCATTGTCAACAAAGACGAGTTGCTTTATTCATACAAATATTTGTTTGACGGATGTAGTACGAATCATACTGACAACACCGTAAACGGAGTTCCTCCCTGCGAGATTTATCAGGCTTTCAAAGGCGCAAGCAACTACTCTAAAGAACCCGTGGAAGCATTAGCACCGGGCGACATCGTAAGAATAATGACAAAAAAAGGAAAACTGAGTCATATTGAACGAGTTGTAAATTTAAGCAAGATAGATAATACAGTATGTACTAACCTGTATCCCACAAATCTCAGATATCCATATTCTCCTAATCTGTCAGGAATCAATGCAAACTCAGAAACATACGGTATGCCCAACGATGTGAGAGCATACTGGGCGGGACCGAACAATACATACAGTATAACACTGGCAAAACCAAACAGTTTGAGCAGTTCGATGGTAAGATGTATTATAGGACAAAAGAAGTTTACAGATATTAATCTTTCTAATCCTTCAACATATCAGGAAGCATATCTTGATTTGTCCTCTGCTCCCATCGTTCATGTAAAGCTTTTGAAAAACGGTACCGTCAAAGCAGAAAAATCTGATATATCCTGTATCAAAACCTACCAGGAAACAGGTAATTTAAACTCAGTAACAAATTTCGTTATGAAATCTGCAGACTATAAAGTTGAGCAACTTTTCGTAATTGAAACAGAGGTGTAAGAATGAAAAAAGCATTATCAATCCTTATCATTTCAGCTTTAATAATTTGCAATATAAGCATTGTTTATGCCGAAACAGATTATGAACACAGCTATGCAAAAGAAGATATAAAATATCTTATATCGATCGGCGCAATTAATGACAGCGAGAATGTATACCCGGAAAGAAACATAAACCGGGCTGAATTTGTTAAAATTATTAACAAGGCGTTCTCTTTCAATGAAAAAGCAGAGGAAAATTTCCCGGATATTGCAGAAGATAAATGGTACTACAATGAATTTCTCGCAGCTAAAAGCCAAGGATATATAACAGGAAATGAGCTTGGTTATGCCAACCCGGAAAAAAATTTAAACAGAGCTGAAGCGGCAGTAATTCTGTCGAGAATAATTGAAACAAAAGATTCTGACAGCAATAATGCATTTGCGGATCAGAATACCATTCCCGATTGGGCATCGAAAAACATCTCAAGACTTGTTTCGGCAGGAATAATAACAGGCTATCCCGACGGGACATTCAGACCTTACGCTTATCTTACAAGAGCTGAAGCATTTGCATTAACAAGAAGATGTATAACCTACAATAAAGGAAACATCAAACCTGAGGAAGAAAGCAAAACCGAAGACACTCCAACAACACCTCCTGTCCCCGTTGTTAACGAGGGTTCATCCGGCGGTAAAGGCTCATACTCCGGCGGAGGTGGCGGCGGAGGTGGCGGCGGCGGAGGCGGCGGGGGCGGCGGAGGCGGAAGCTTCTCTCCAATAAACCCCAATGTTACATTACCGATTATTAATCAGTTAAGTGAAACTGATTCAGAACTCACTTTCACCACTGTAGCCAATGCAATATCATATACCATAACTGCATCATACGACATATACAGTGAATCCAAGGTAATCAACGAACCATCTAAAGATAAGCAGATAACCGTAGATTTATCTGATATAATTTCAGCAATAACCAATAATGTAAAACTACCTGAGCTTCCTGTTTCCATATCGATACAAACAAATGCAGCTTATGGATATATCAGTTCAGCACCGCAGGAAATAGGAACCATCACGAAAAAATTCACATTTTTGGCTTCTCCGACTGTAACTGTTGAAAAAGAATTACTCCCCGATGCAGAACATCTGGTAATCAGCTGGAATGAAATTGAAAGCGCAGATGATTACGAGCTGTCACTTACCGTCGATTCCGCTGATATAACTTCATCTGTTTTAATCAACAAGCAAAGTCGTGTCGCGGTTATTAAAGACCTCTCACTCGTAAATACAGCTTCAGAAATAAAATTTGAAATATCAGCTATAAGCAATTCGGCGGATATTGTCAGCTCAGTACCGACAGTCAACTATATAGATTATAATTCAATTGGCTTAATAAAAGGTTCAGGCTTGGAAGAAGATCCCTATATAATCAAAAACGCAGATGATTTCGAACTAATAAGAACAAATCCAGACAAGCATTTTCTTCTTGCGGCAAATATCACTATCGAAGGAGATTTTGAGCCCTTCGGTAATTTCAGCGGCAGTTTAAAAGGTTACGATGCCAAAACAAATACAGCGACGAAAAGAAGCATCAATATCAACATTAACAAACCATCCGGCGACAAGGTCGGTTTGTTCCAGGAACTTTCAGGTTCTGCCGCAATTGATAATATAATAATCGAAGGCAATATTTCCGGCAACGGTATGGTTGGTGCTATTGCAGGAACTTCCTCTTCCGGAACTATTTCAATCACAAATTGTGTAAACAAAGCAAATATAACTGCAAATGCATCTAACGCAGGCGGAATCCTGGGTTCTCTGTCAGTTGGCGGAACAGCAGTTCCCGTGATTGATCATTGTTCAAATCTGGCAGATATAATAAGTAATTCTTCAAATGTTGGCGGAATCATAGGTTATCCCAGTGTTAACAGTGCAACAATCGGAATCTCAAACTGTTCAAATTACGGTCAGGTTATCGGAACATCCAATATCGGAGGTATAGCCGGTGCCGCTTATGCCGGAATAACAAAATCCTTTAATGCGGGTTATGTTGAAAGCTTTGCCGGCGCCTCAGGCGGTATTGCATGTGTGACATCAAGAACAAACGATCCTATCACATATTGTTACAACGTGGGCACTGTAAAGGCTTATTCAGTCGCAGGAGGTATAGCATACGGCCCTGCAAATGCTTCTTCATCAATTTTAGTAAAGTACTGTTATTATGCAGGCGAAGCACTTGAAGGAAACACAAATAATTTCCCGATTTGTAATGCCAATTCCGCTTCATCATTAACAAATAATCTTTATGTATTGGAAAACAACATAAATGAGTTAGGTGGAACCATTCCGGTAACTTCTGATGAATTAAAAGATGCTGACAATACCAACACGAGAATATTGTTAACCGGAGAAGATGATGAAAATAAATTTGTGATGCTTGAAGGATTTATGTATCCCCAGCTCCCGGACAATTTATATGGCAAAGAGTATTTATCTCTGCCTTTGGCAACAGCCGAAAACTCAGATGCCACAACCGAGAGCATAACCTGGGAAAATTCAGACGAAAGAATTGTTAAATACAATGTTAAAGTAATGGATAAAACCGATTACAGCATAATAGCAAACGAGGAAATTAATGCTTCAGGAACCGGATACGAGCAGTTCGCTTTCCAATTTGAGAACGGAATTTTATATGAAATTATAATAACAGGCATATCCTCCGACGGAAACACTTCTGATTCTATTTCAATTTTCAGAACATTTTAAAACAGAAAAAAATTAAGGACGCTCTCCGCGTCCTTAATTAATACCTTTATTTTAACAAAACTGCCCCAAAATATGTAACCGTATTTTTTCCGTTTATATATTTCATACCGCATTTTTCGGATAGGGTTGAAACATTGATAGCATACGCCTCAAGAGAGGGATAAGCTTTCTTCGGAAAACGGCACGCCTCCCCGGTTACAGCACCGCATACATTGCATTCACTGCACCCGCCGGCGGCTAAAAGCAAATAATCACTGTAATTATCTTTGCAAAAATAATTCACTTGATGTGTGAGTTTTTTGAAATCTGTTCTTGCATTTTCCATACCTTCGATATCAAAGGAATCATTCAGCTGATAGATTTTCTGAAAAATTACAGCAGTTTTATAAGATTTTGCGCAATTTATAAGCTTTTCAGCTTCTCCTATCAGCGGAGGGCAAGAATAATTTCTGCCGTAATTACCACATGAATTCATTTTGCATAATTCAAGAAGCGAGGGTTCAAATTCTATATCTTTTACGCTTATTTGTCTGACTTCTGAAAAGCCTATTTGTGATATTAATGATAAATTCATTCTTTCACCTCAAACATCATATTTTCAACATACCTGTCCATAAAATAGGGACTCTCTGAAAGAGAAATATTTTCTGCATGGGACGCAAGAAATTCAACCTCTTCCATACATTTTCTGCTGCGTAAAACCATAGAAGCACCTATACCGGCACCATTACCGATAATTTTTATTTTATCCGAGAAACCGTGAGGGATAATCCCTGTCCGTTCTGCATTTATACTATTCAAATAACAGCCAAATCCCCCGGCTATGTAAAGGGTTTCTATGTCATCGAAAGTTACTTTTGCATAATTAATCAATGTATCTATTCCGGAGCAGATTGCCGCCTTCGCAAGCTGAAACATCCTTATATCATCCGGCGATATATAAACTTTGGAATTGCCAAAATAATATTCTTCTTCCATATAACCGCTCTCTTCGATGATACCGAGTTCAAGAAGAGCTGCAATCGCATCAACTAAGCCTGTTCCGCAAATACCAACAGGTTCAACATTTCCAATTGTAGAAAAACACAACTTCCGATTTTCTATATATACTTTATTTATAGCGCCTTCAACAGCCTGAATACCGCAAGCTATTCCTGCTCCCTCAAAACAAGGGCCTGCTGCTGTAGAGCAACAATATAATTTGTCTTCAGCTTTAAGCATCATTTCACCATTTGTTCCTATATCTACAAGTAGTGATATTTTATCATTATACATATTGCTTGCCATTGCGGCCGATATCACATCAGAACCTACATATGATGAATTGCAGGGCATTAAATAAGCATTTTCGAACCATCTGCCAAAAAGCTCATTTGCATGATATGGAGCTACAGCCAACTCAATCGGATTGATTTGCGTCAATAAATACAACATGGTTGTATTGGCACAAATAACATACTTATCAATTTCAAATCCTTTAATTATTTCGCTTATGGCACTTGAAACTGCATTGTAAAGATTTTCTTTCCCGCCATTTTTGAAATATTCAATTCGTGTGATTACATCGGCACCGTATTCAGATTGAGGATTTGAAACACATACTGATTTCACGAGCTTACATTCGGGGAATTTGTAAATATAACCGGCAATCGTTGTTGTGCCTATGTCTATTGCCGCTCCGAACCCCTCTTCTACCAACGGTTCCGCTTCAAATTCGCGATTAACCCCTTCGGTAATGCCTTCTATATTTTTAAATGATGCAAGTTTAATACATGAATCACAATTTACACTTGTTTTGCAACTAAGTACCTTTTCACCATTCAGCAAAACCTCACATTTTTTGCATATGCCTTTCCCCCCGCAAGGTTTTGGTTGTTTAATTCCCGCATCCTTAAGAATTTCAGCAACAAGAATCGGATCGTTATACTTACGTGTTATAACACGGTTATTTGTTCTTATTTCTACAGTAAATATAATAACCACCTGCCTTTATAATAAATATAATAACAAAATCATAACATTTTTTCAATTTCAATGCGCAAAAATCAAAATATATTACCAAAAATGATGAATATCTTCTATAAATCAAAGAAATATTTTTTTAAAATATAAT
>JAZOOC010000160.1:0-7886 GCA_045654825.1 Clostridia bacterium
TACAGGAATTGAAGCTACATAAATAATCCAGAATTTGTGTCCTAATATCCAGAATATTACAAAGAGCAGAGTAGCAAGTGTAAAAATACCAAGCATAATTACCATCATAATCATTTTAGGGCTGTAAGGTCTTGTTCCCGGTTTGATATCTTTTTTATCATGGGGAGTAAGCAGATAATCTACTGAAACATCAAATAGTTCAGCTATTGCCATTACCACAGTAACATCAGGTAATGCTTCAGCGCGTTCCCATTTTGAAATTGATTTGTCCGAATAATTAAGCTTTTCACCAAGTTCCGCCTGTGTGATATGCGATTTGTTTCTTAAGTTTATAAGATTGCTTGCAAATATAAGTTTAATATCTTCCATATATTCTCCTTTATCAGTTAATAAGTTTGATTAACTCAGAATATTTTCCGTTGTTATTAATAAGCTCGTCGTGTGTGCCGCATTCTTCAATTCCGTCTGTTCCGAGAACGGCAATAATATCGGCATTCTTGATTGTAGAAAGTCTGTGAGCAATAATAAAAGTTGTACGGGATTTTCTTACAATATCGATAGATTGCTGAATGAGTTTTTCTGTACGGGTATCAACCGATGAGGTTGCTTCATCCAGTATAAGAATGGGAGCATTTTTCAGTATTGCTCTTGCAATACTGATTCTCTGTTTTTGCCCGCCGGATAATCTCATTCCTCTTTCACCAACAAGAGTATCGTATCCGTTTTCGGTATTTATAATAAACTCATGAGCGTTAGCCAGCTTTGCGGCATTGATAATATCTTCTATGTCGGCATTTTCTTTGCCGAATGCGATATTTTCTGCGATAGTTCCGTGAAATAGAAAAACATCCTGTAAAACTAAACTTATATTATCTCTTAAGGATGAAAGAGTAACATCTTTAATATTAATTCCGTCTATTAAAATTTCTCCTTTTTGTGGGTCGTAAAACCTTTCGAGAAGATTAATGAAAGTAGTTTTTCCAATTCCTGTCGGCCCGACAAGTGCAACAGTCTGACCTGCTTTTACATCAAGGGAAATATCTTTTAATATTTCAGCATTATCCGAATACCCAAAAGAAACATTTCTGTATTCAACATTTCCTTTAACATTTTTTAACTCAACAGCATTTTTTCTATCATTGATTTCGGGTTCGGTTTCAAGTATCTCAAAAGCTCTGTCTGCAGCAGTAAGGGCAGTTTGCAGATGTTCAAGTAATTGCCCCATAGACATAATAGGCTGAAAGAAATAAGATATAAACATCATAAATGCGATAATATCTGCAGCCGATATTTTGCCCGATGCGGCGAGGATTCCGCCTGCGGCAATTACAGTTACATTACCTATGTTTGATGTAAACATAATAAGAGGATGGAAAACCGCACCTTTTTTAAAAGCACCCATAATAAAATTTTTATGTTCTGTTGATGATTTTTTAACATTGGACAATGCGAATTCTTCACGGTTAAATGCCTGTATTTCCTTAATTCCCGAAAGGTTGTCCTGAACAACTGCATTCAGTTCTCCCAGTTTTGAATGAGATTTTTTAAATAACGGACGAACCTTTGTTGAATAATATGTAACACAAACTATTGTGACGGGAAGTGTAATCATTGTGAAAAAGGCAAGAGTTGTATTTAAGAAAAAAAGAATTGTTATACTTCCCGCAAGAATAAGAAAGTTCATAAACATATCAGGGATTGCATGTGCAACGAGAAGCTCAAGATGTCTTGTATCTGCGGTTATTCGTGACATAAGCTGACCTGTTTGCTTGTTATGAAAATAATTCATTGAAAGTGTCTGTACATGTTCATATATTTTAATTCTGAAATTATCAACAAAATTCCACGCGGCAAGATGGGTGAAATATGAACGCAAGAACTGACCCAATGCCTGAAATAAATATAAAATCAAAAGCGTAACAGCAAGGGTGATGGCGGTTTTTGCAAGTGCAGGGGAGTTTTCTTCAATAAGCTGCATAATTCTTCTTGTTATCATTGGAGTTGAAAGTTGAGCTCCCGTTGTTAAAAGCATGCCGAAAAAGGCTATCATAAGATACCCATAGCTGTTTTTTATTAATTTAAGAATTTTGAATAATGATTTCATTATTTCACCTTGAATTCAAAAATAGTTTTGTGACTGTATATTTCATCTTTCTTCAATAAAGAATTTGAAAAATGGCTTAAATTAGGTGAATCAGGGTAATACTGAGTTTCCAGACATACGAAAGAATTCTCGGAATATGTCGCGTTTTCTTTGCCAATAAATGTTTCTGAAAGCTTGTTTGCACAATATACCTGTATTCCGGGCTTTGTTGTGTAAACAGTCATAGATATTTTTGAAATATCACCTGTTAATTCTGCGGCTTTTTTAAGAGGTGTTTTATCCGAAAGTATAAAACAGTGATCGTATAATTCAGTCAAAGGTTTTGCTGTTTTTAAATCAAAAACTGTATCTTTTGCAGAAAGTATTTCTCCGGTGGGAATCAACTTCTCGTCAACCGGAATATAAAAATCCGAATTAATCGTGAGAAAATGATTCTTTAAGCTTCCTGAATTGTGACCGTTCATATTAAAATAGCTGTGATTGGTTAAATTAAGGTGAGTATCTTTATCGGAAACAGCCCAATAATCTATAACAAGAGAGTTGTTTTCTATTATATATTTAACACATACTTTGACATTACCGGGAAAGCCCATATCACCGTCTTCAGATTCTAAAGAAAACTTAATTCCGTTTTCAATTTCTTCTGCATTCCAGATTTTTTTGTCGAATCCGCAAACGCCGCCGTGAAGACAGTTTTCGTTGTCATTAACAGAAAGCTTATACAATTTATCATTTAGTACAAATTCTGAATTTTTAAGTCTGTTTGCATATCTGCCTACAGTTGCACCCATATATGGTGAATTGCTTTCAATATCAGATAATGAAAGAGGCATAAGAACTACATCAGTTAAGTTATTGTTTATATCTTTAACAAAAAGATTATAAAGAGTAGCACCGAAATCCAGTACAGAAAAGGATAAAATTCCATTTGTAACTGTATATTTATATACATCTTCTTTGTTTTTTGTTTTTCCGAAAAATTCTTTGTTAATCAAGCTTGATTCCTCCTTCCGGACGCACCATAAGAATATAACATTTATCTTTGCCGAATATTTCTTCAATAAAGTTCTTATATTGTAAAACTCTCTTTGTAGGTATGAATGCCTGGATTGTTCCGGCAAATCCGCCGCCGTGAACACGGCATGCGCCCTCTTTATTTAAGAAATTTTCTGTAAGATTTAATGCAAGAGGAATACCCTGCGAATGAATATCAGAAAGGGAATAAGCATTCTGTATATATTTAAAAGAAGAGTTACCCGATTCATTTATAAGTTCAAGGAATAAATCAAAGTTTTCAAGCTCAAGAGCATATTTTAAATTTTCAACTCTTTTGTTTTCTTCATATATATGCAATGCTCTTATGATAGCTCGATGTGAATATTTATCCTTTAATTCGGGTAATTTATCGAAGAAAAGCTCTTCGGGGATTTCTCTTAAGCAAGAAGCGTTGAAAAATCCACATAAGTTTTTGAGTTCATCAAAAATATCTGCATAATCATTTGTAAGAGAAGAGTGATTTCCGCCTGTATCTACAATACAAAGGGAATAACCGGAATTTTTAAAATCGAAATCAACTTTTTTCACTATTGGTTCATTTGTGTCTTTGAAATCAATATATACAAAACCGCCGCAGGATGAAGCAGTCTGATCGAGTAATCCGCAGGGTTTACCAAAATAAACATTTTCTGCATATTGACCTATTTTTGCAAGTGAAACTTTGGATTCTTTGCCTTCGCAGAAAAGGTCATTTATAATAGTTGCAATTAATACTTCAAATGCGGCAGAAGAGGAAAGTCCCGATCCCTTTAATACGGTTGAAGATGTATAAGCATCAAAACCTTTGATTTCATAACCTTTTTCTTTGAATGCATTAATAATTCCTCTTATAATTGCACAGGATTTATTTTTTTCACTTTCTTTTATTTGTGTATCGTTAATATCAACACTGTCCATACTGTAGCCTTTCGACTTAACATTAACAGTATTGCTATTATTTAATGAAACAACTGCAATAACATCAAGGTCAACACTTGCTGCTAAAGCTTTTCCGTGCTGATGGTCGGTATGGTTTCCGATTATTTCAGTTCTTCCGGGTGCTGAAAATAAAGTAATCTCACGATCATTACCGAAAATTTCAGAAAATTCATTTATTGTATCAGTATATCTTTGCGGTTGAATGTCGTGATTGTGGTAAAGCGATTCAAATTTGCTGTTGAAATCACCGTTTTTTATTTTTAAAATAGTTTCTTTTATGCTTAACATAATGCATCACCTCGATAGTTTACTATTATAATAATATAATAATAATTTATAAAAGTCAATGAATTGAGAAAATAGTTATTATAAAATTTGATTGTTTTGTAAACAATTTAAGTATAAAACATTTGGAGGTTAAACTATGAATAAAAAAATATTAGGCTTAATATTATGTATTGCAGTAATTATTTCATTTTCATCATGCGGAAAGAAAGATGCCGGTATTGATGGCGGACAGCCTGTTTTCGGGGTTGCGATTTATAAATACGACGACACGTATATTTCAACAGTAAGACAGGCAATTGAAAAAGAAGCTACGGGAAGAGCAGAGCTTTTAATTAATGACGGTAAAGGCGACCAGGGAACACAGACAGACCAGATAGATTTGCTTATTGAAAAAGGTGTTGATGTGCTTTTAGTAAACATTGTTGATGTTGGTGCATCAAATACAGTTATTCAGAAAGCTAAAGCTGCGGATATTCCCATAATCTTTTTCAACCGTGAACCCGATACCGAAGTTTTAAAATCCTATGATAAAGCAAGATTTGTCGGAACAAACGCACAGGATGCAGGTATAATTCAGGGCGAAATTATTGCAAATACCTGGAAAAACGGTGATTATGATACCAATAAAGATGGTATTATGCAATATGTTATGTTAAAAGGTGAGCCGGATAATCCCGAAGCGGTTTTAAGAACAGAATATTCTATAAAAACTGCTGAGGAAAATGGAATTAAGACAGAAGAACTCGGACTTCAGATAGCAAACTGGGATACTGAACAGGCAAATCGTACTATGGAGGCATGGCTTTCAAAATACGGAGATAAAATAGAATTTGCAGTTGCAAATAACGATGCTATGGCGCAAGGAGTAATATCTGCACTTCAGGCGATAGGATATAATAAGGGTGATGATTCCAAATTCATTCCTGTTGTCGGTGTTGATGCAACCGATGCAGCTAAAGATTTAATAAATAAAGGTTATATGACAGGTACTGTGCTTCAGGACGGTGCAGCAATGGGTAAAGCACTTGTTGAAATAGCGCTTAATTTTTGCGAAGGTAAAGAGTTTATAGAAGATCTTGACTATGAATATGACGAAACCGGAGTAAGTGTAAGAATTCCTTACAGTCCTTATGTTGGTGAATGATATGAGTGAAATTTTGCTTGAAATGACGGGAATGTGTAAAAGCTTTCCCGGAGTAAAAGCGCTTGATAACGCAAAACTTATTGTGAAAAAAGGCAGTGTTCATGCCCTTATGGGAGAAAACGGTGCCGGTAAATCAACCTTGATGAAATGTCTATTTGGTGTATATAAAGCAGACATGGGAGAAATAAAAATTGAAGGAAAAACTGTTAATTTTTCAAATCCCAGACAGGCACTTGATGAAGGTGTTGCAATGGTGCATCAGGAGCTTAATCAGGTTCTTAAACGGGATGTTTCTGATAATATCTGGCTTGGAAGATATCCTGTAAAATATGGAATGATAGATTATAAAAAAATGCACGCCGATACCGATAAAATTTTTAAAGAGCTCGGGATTAATATAAATTCCCATACAAGAGTTCAAAACCTTTCAGTTTCGCAACGGCAGATGATTGAAATAGCAAAAGCAGTTTCTTACAATGCAAAAATTGTAGTTCTTGATGAACCCACCTCTTCGTTAACAGATGAAGAGGTGGAAAAACTGTTTGCAATTATAAATAAGCTTAAAAACAAGGGATGCGGAATTATATATATTTCGCATAAAATGGAAGAAATACTACGCATATGCGACGAAGTTACAGTAATGTGTGACGGAAAGCATATAACAACAAAACCATCTTATGAGCTTACCATAGATAAAATCATAAAGCTTATGGTCGGACGAGAGATTACCAACAGATTTCCCGATAAAACCAACAGCCCCAAAGAAACTGTTCTTGAAGTAAAAGAGCTTAATTCCTTATATGAACCTGCTATAAAAAATGTAAGCTTTAATCTGAAAGCAGGGGAGATATTGGGGGTTGCAGGTCTTGTAGGGTCAAGAAGAACAGAACTTCTTGAAACTATTTATGGTATTAAAAAGCTAAAAAGCGGTAAAATAATCTTAAATGGTAAAGAAATCAAAAACAGATATCCCAAAGAAGCGATAGATAACGGCTTTGCACTGCTTACCGAAGAAAGGAGAGCAACCGGTATTTTCGGAGGTCTTGATATAAAATTCAATTCGGTTATTTCTTCGTTGGGAAAATACAGCAAATTAGGAATAATAAGCGATTCTAAAACAGAAGATGCAACCACCTGGGTTATAAATAACCTGAAAGTAAAAACACCCTCTCACAGAACAAGAATAAGAAGTCTTTCAGGAGGAAATCAACAGAAAGTTGTGCTTGGTAAATGGTTGCTTACAGGACCCGAAATTCTTATGCTTGATGAGCCAACAAGAGGCATAGATGTCGGCGCAAAATATGAAATATATCAGCTTATAATTGAGCTTGCAAACAAGGGTAAAGGAATTATTGTAGTATCCTCCGAAATGCCCGAGCTGATTGGTATATGCGATCGTATACTTGTAATGTCGGACGGCAGAGTTTCGGGAATAATCGAAAAAAATGAATTCAGCCAGGAAAAAATTATGGAACTGGCAGCTAAGTTTGTTTAAAAAGGAAAAGATAAATATGGGTAACAGAAAAAATATTAAAGAAATACTGCTTGACTATTCTTTGTACATTGTATTGGGGCTTATGATACTTGCAGTAATTATTCAGGACCCTAAGTTTATTTCGTTAAAGAATATAACCAATATACTCGGGCAGGCATCAACCAGAGGCATTCTTGCACTGGGAGTAGCGGGGCTTATTGTTCTTCAGGGAACAGACTTGTCTTCCGGAAGAATTCTCGGGCTTACTGCAATTATATCTTCCTCTCTTCTGCAGTCTGTTTCTTATGCATCAAGAATGTATCCCGATCTTCCTGCATTACCTGTGTTTGTGCCTCTTGTTATAGCGGTTATAATCGGAGGAATATTCGGTGCGTTCAACGGGTTTGGAGTATCCAAACTTCATCTTCACGCCTTTATAGTAACCTTAGGCACGCAACTTATTGCTTATGGATTATCTGCTATATATATTGACCGTCCGCCTTTGGGTGCACAGCCTATTGCCAATCTTGACGACAGATATATTAATTTTGTAACAGGGCATATAAAGCTCGGAAGTGTAGAGATACCTTATCTTGTTTTCTATCTTCTTATAGTAGCGGTAATTATGTGGTTTGTCTGGAATAAAACAAGGCTTGGAAAAAATATGTTTGCTATCGGCGGAAATCCCGAAGCAGCAGCTGTATCAGGTGTTAATATAACAAAGAATATAATGATAATTTTCATTATATCGGGTATGCTTTACGGACTTGCAGGATTTTTAGAAGCGGGAAGAGTTGGCTCGACAACAAGTAACACCGGTATTAATTATGACCTTGATGCCATTAGTGCCTGTGTTGTCGGCGGTGTTTCGTTTTCAGGCGGTGTAGGAACAATTCCGGGTG
>JAZOOC010000161.1:0-6961 GCA_045654825.1 Clostridia bacterium
ACTATCTTTCGCATCTGAACAACGAGATAATACTTAAAGACCCTGAAAAAGTAATTAATATAGCGAAAGAGTTATCAGATGCGAACGAAAGGGAATTTCGCGGGAAAAGTCTGTTTTTATATGCAAAAACTCTGGAAATAATAAGTATTCTTTATACTATCTGTAAAACCGACGAGAAAAAAGCCATATCTCTGCCGAAATATCAGAATGATATATATAAAGCGCAAATTTTTATGAGCGAAAATTATGCAGAGCATATAACTTTAGAAGATATCGCTCATGCTGCAAATTTATCTTCGGGTTATTTTCATACATTGTTTAAAGAAATAATCGGAATAACACCTTTAAGATATCTTATGAACATAAGGATACAGCAGGCAAAACAGCTTTTGGTTAATACAAACCAAAGCATTTCAAATATCTCTGAAAACTGCGGTTTCGGAAGTCAAGCATATATGACTTATATTTTCAAAAAAGAACTGAATATAACGCCGAAAAAATACAGAGATGAAAATACAATGCCTTTATAAAATGAAAGGACATACTTATGAAAAAATTTTTTTGTTTGATAGTTATAACTTTAATGTCTGCAAACATTCTGTTTCATGCGTCAGCTTCAGAGCTTTTTGAAGCAGAAAATCTGGGGCATCCTCTTTACGACTACACACTGAGTAGTTGTGCGGCTGCATTTGAGTATAACGGAGAGGATTATTATTTTGCACCGATAAACGGCGGAAAGCTTTATGTCTATAATATAGATACTAAAACCCAAACTGATGTTGAAGAAACGGGCATAACAACACCCTGGGGCTGTACTCTGGACTCAAAAGGCAATGTATATATTTCCGGAAACAATAATTTTATATATAAATATAATATTGCAACAGGTACCGGCGCTAAAATGGATGTGTTTTCAGATACTGCAACCAATGCATACAGTATCATTGCAGATGAAAATGATAATCTTTACTGGGGAAGCTTTCCTGATGGTAAGATTTATAAATATGATGCAACAACCGGAGAATACTCTGATTATGGAATTCTTCATGAAAATGCTAAATACGTCCGCTCACTTGTGTATTATAACGGATATATATATGCAAATATATACGGAAGTTCAGGAAGCGGAATTGAAGATGTAATTGTTCAGATAGTTAAGATAAATCCAGATAATCCGGAAGATAAAATTTATATTGATGTGAAAAACAGCATGGCAAAGCCTTATATGATTGCAACAATGAGCCTTGCAGGTAATGTTATAATCTGCGGTGGTGACGACAATATGATTGCCATCGATACTAATACTGATCAACTTATTGATATTGGTTTATCAGATGGTATAACAGGCATTGTTTCGCCGGAAAAGGATGGTAAGGTTTATTTTCCTATAGTAATTGACGGAGTGAATTATTTTTGCACTTTTGATGTTGATACCCGTCAGATAACAAAACAGTTATCTGGCGGTGGATATTCACATGCGTTTTATATGTATGGTGATTCCTGGGTAACAATAAACGGTTATGACAGAATTTTAACTGTTCGTCCCTTGACCGGTGATCCTATACTATATAACCCAACCAACGGGTATAAATCACCGTGGGAGAATTTTATCTATGAAGCTGCAAATGCAGATGAAAATCCCGGAGCACCGATTGTGTTGAATTCGATTGGAAACGGTCCTAAGGGAAGCAGGGATTTGTATCTTGGCGGTTTTCGAAAAATGGACGCTGCAGTTTATAATCTTGAAACAGGCGGATTTAAAGAAACTGTAGTTTCAGGAAATCAGACAGATGCAATATTAAGCTATAATAATAAAATCTATTTCGGAACATATACAGGAGCGGTTTTAAGAGAATATAATCCCGGAACGGAAACTACAACTGAAATATTAAGACTTGATAATGGCGAGGAACAAACAAGAATACATACCTTATCATCGGGAGACAATAAGGTTTTCTTCGGAACTATTCCGGATTATGGTTGTCTTGGAGGCGGAATAGGCTGGTATGATATAAGTACAGGCGAAACATATTTTGAAAGAAATATAGTCACCGACCAGTCTGTAAACTGCGTTGTTTATCATAACGGCTATCTTTACGGAACAACCTCTGTAACAGGTGGCGGCGGAACAACACCAACTCAGTCTGAAGCAAAAATATTTGTTTATGATGTGGCGAATAAAAAACTTGTAAAGACTTTTACTCCCTCGATTTTTGGAATTTCAAAGCCTCCGTATATCGCAGGAATATCTGTTGATGATAGCGGTGTATTCTGGGGAGTAGTAAGCGGAACGCTCTTTACATTCGACCCTGATACTGAGAAATGCGAAGAAAAGTTATCTTTGTCGAAAACTGCATATCCTTCGGGAAACAGTCGTAATCTGAAACCATTACCTATACTTTTTGGCAAAGACGGATGTATTTATGTAAGCTTTGGTGCAACGGGCGGTATATGGAGAATAAATTCAAAAAACACATCTGATTATCAGAAGATTTCAGACGAAACAATAATTAATTATACTTTTGGCGACGACGGTAATTTGTATTTTACAACAAGCACATATATGAAAAAACTTCAGCTGGTTCCCGAAATATCATATATGCAGTCTGTATTGGGAAATGCATTAGCTATAAAAACAAATTCAGAATATTCTTATGTAAATGGTTCTGTAATGAAAATTGATTCTGAAAATACAGGGGTAACACCAATAGTTGAAAATTGCCGTGCGTTCCTGCCGCTTCGTTTTATAGCTGAAAATTTTGGATGCAGCGTATTATGGAATAAGGACTCAACAACTGTTACATTAACAAAAGATGATTTGAGCCTTAAAATAACTATCGGTGCTGAAACAATGAAAATGAACGGAAAAACAATTTCATTATCCGCACCCGCAATGATAAGGAATGACCGTACAATGCTTCCTGTGCGTGATATAGCATTAGCATTTGATAAAGAAGTTTATCATAATGATGGAGTTGTTATTCTTAGTGATGAATTTTTTACACTGACAGCTTCAGAACAAGTTGCAGCTGAAATATTTCTTGCTAATGCGGTAAAATAAATAGTTTTTATTGAAAGGGGAATCTTATGTATAGAAAAATAATTTCTGTTATAATGCTGCTTGTTTTGATAGCTCCTTTAAATATATATGCGGTAGAGGAAGGCTGGAATTATCTTGCTCCTGTAACATTAGGTCAGCCAATTAAGGATTTTTCATTAAGTACATTTGGTGCTACCTATGTTGTAAACGGTGACGATTATTATTTTGCACCTATAAACGGCGGTTTTTTATATGTATATAATCTCGATAAAAAAGAAATCGTAAGCTGTGTAGAAACAGGTATTTCAACTCCCTGGGGATGCGATGTCGATTCTGAAGGTAATGTTTATATTTCGGGTACTGGAACTTATATTTATAAATATAATCCTTTTAAGGATTACGGAGAGAAGCTTCCGTCCTATACAGATAATAGATCAAATTTCGGATACAGTATTGTTTATGATAAAGATCATGATGCGCTATATTGGGGAACTTATCCGGAAGGAACAGTATATAAATACGATTTAATAACAAAAAAATATTCCAACTTTGGAATTCTTGATGAGCAATGCTTATATGCTCGTTCCGTAGCCTATCATAAAGGATATGTTTATGCATATTTATACGGCAGTACGGGTTCGACTTCAAAAAAGCTCATAGCTAAAATTAATGCGGAAAATCCTATGGACAAAAAGTTTTTTGATGTATCCAAGTGGATGGGCACAACCAATTATACCAATTCAATGAATATGGCAGGAGACGTGTTAATGCTTGGCGGTACTCCTGAGGTTATCGCCTTCGATACCACAACCGACAGCTTTATTGATATCGGAGTACATGATAAATCAACAGGGCCGGTTTCCACTGAAAAAAACGGCAAGGTATACTTTCCTTTAGGCTCTGATAACGAGCTCTTTGAATTTGATGTTGTAACTAAAAAAGCGACTAAAATCGAAGATATGAAAAATACCGGCAATTTTTATCTTCATACCCTTAAAAACGGCTGGGTAACAATTGAAGGAGACGACAGGTTACCCGGTGAATCTCTTTTTACATACAGAGCATCAACAGGAGACCCCGTTTTTTATAATTTTGAAACAAGACAGACAGTTGCATGGACAGATACATTTGCCGGCGAGGGTACAGGTATTATTGTAAATTCTGTTGGTAATGGTCCGGTAGGGAAAAATCAGATTTATATCGGCGGCTTCCGTGTGACTAACGGCGTTATATATGATATATCCAAAAATGAATTTATAAAAGTATTTAAAACCGGAAATCAGACAGACAAGATTTTGTATTATGAAGGCAAAATGTATCTTGGAACTTATACCGGTGCTGTATTAAGAGAATACGACCCGATAACAGATACAACAAAGCAAATTATAAGTTGCTATGACCAGCAGCAAACAAGAATACATGCACTCGCTTGCGGTGATGGCAAGGTGTTTTTCGGAACAATACCGGATTACGGTTATCTCGGCGGCGGAATAGGCTGGTATGATGTTAATACCGGAGAAACATTTTTTGATAAAAATATAGTTCCGGACCAGTGTGTTACCGGAATTATATATAAGGACGGATTTATTTACGGTGTAACCTCTAATAAAGGCGGCGGAGGAACAACCCCGAAGGTAACAGATGCTAAAGTTTTTGTTTATGATGTAGCAAATAAGAAGCTCGTTAAAGCAGTTTCGCCTAATATTCCCGGCATAGCAAGTCCACCTCGATTAGCTGCAATCGGCTTTGATAAGTCCGGAAGAATATGGTGTCAGGTAAGCTATACATTTTTCACCTTTGACCCTGAAACAGGAAAGTGTGAGGAGCAGCTTTCACTTTCAAAAAGCGGATTTCCCGGCGGATTAAACCGTGAAGTAGAGGCAATGGAATTCTTATACGGTCCAGATGGCTATATGTATGTTTCAACCGGCAGTACAAAGTTCGGTGTAATCCGGTTTGACCCGGATAATCCATCGGATTATAAAACAGTATTAAATGAAGCTCCGGGCAGATACATCTTTGGAGAAGACGGTAATTTTTATTATACCGCTGATATAAACCTCAAGGTGCTTCCCATAGCAAAGAATGTAACAGATGATGATGTAAACTCTATTAATGAAAAGCTTAATGAAGAGACAGCACTTTTAATTAATTCTCCTTATGCAGTAATAAACGGAAAAACTGTTCAGATAGATCAGGATAATGCTGAAATTGTGCCTTATATAGAGGATAATAAAACCTATGTTCCTTTGAGATTTGCGGCAGAGAGCCTCGGATGTTCGGTTAGATGGAATGTTGATGAGAATAAGGCAATAATATCAAAGGGCAATGATGAAATTACAGTCATTCCAAACGAAAGCGTAATGATTAAAAACGGTAAAGAAATCCAACTGGAAGCTCCTGCTAAAATAACAGAGTCCCGGCTGATGCTTCCTTTAAGAGATATAGGAGAAGCTCTTAATGTCGAAGTAATCTGGAATGAAAACGATGTAATATATCTCACAGAAAATAACCGTGAATACCCGGAAGAAATAACTACGGCAACAGCTATGTATTTAAAATATTATGCTGTTAATAAATATAACGATTCTGTCTATTACGAAAGAATTAACGATAAAGTTGAAAAGCTTAATATGAAAGCTGTAAAAATTAAAAATCCGAGCTTTGAAGATGATGTTATTTTTGGACACACTGAGCTTGCAAACGGATTAAAAAGAACCTTTATTCCCGACGAAAATTCATACATAGGTGTTTCTGAAGAAATAGCTTTTGAAGGGAAAAAATCGCTTAAAATAGTTAATTCTCTTGAAAGAAGCACAGAGAGTGTTATGGGGTGTGAGACCGAGCGTATAAAAATTGATCCGTCGAAAAAATATACCTTCTATATGACTGAATATCCGATTGACGGAAAAATATGCTTCGGCTTCAATTTATATGATGCAAAAGGAAAATTTATAGACCGGGTTGATATTAATACTTCGCAACAAACACCAAAGGTATGGAAGCATTGGGAAGCTCTGGTACCCTCCAATAATCCCGATGCAAAGTATTTTTCAGTTTGCATATATTCTAATGGCAGTAATATCGGAACGAGTTATTTCGATTCGTTGATGATTTACGAGAATTAAAGGGGAGGAAAAAATGAGACAGAGATTGATTTGTATTTTTTTAATGCTGATAATTTTATCAGGTTTGTTCAATGTTGGTTATGCGGAAGATTCAACAAACACATTTTATTCAGATATGATTGTATCCCTCGGTATAATTGAAAAATCTGATTCAGCATTAGTTTCGCGCGGTGAGGCAATTCAGGCCTTGCTTAATCTTGGAGGAATAAAAGGATATCACACTGATTATAATATATCCTTTTCCGATATTACACCCGAAGATGAACAATTTCCACTTGTTTCTACTGCGGTTAAGCACGGTATTATTATAGGCGGTTCAGATAATAAAGTAAGACTTGACGATAATACAACATATGCTGAAGCGGTAATTATGGCTTTAAGACTTATGGGCTACGAAATTATGGTTAAAGCTCGGGGCGGAAGTTATTCCGATTACTTTTATATTGCAAAGCAGTATGGCTTTTTAAATGATTTAACGGTAACCAATCAGGAAATATCAAGAGAAGACTTCTCAAAACTTATATATAATACATTTTCGGTTGGAATAGTAGAGCCTACCGCATTTTCAGATGACGGCAGAACCGATTATGTTGTTAATTATGAAAAATCCTCTCTTTCCTTTACTAAAATGAAAAGAGAAAAAGGTATATTAACCGCAAACAGCTTATCGTCGATTTACTATAGCGGCACACCTTCTGCTGAAAATACAGTTGTAATAAATAAGAATGTGTATAAAACGGGAAATACCGATGCAGTTAAATATTTAGGACACAGAGTTGATTATATTTATTCA
>JAZOOC010000162.1:0-4294 GCA_045654825.1 Clostridia bacterium
AAATAAAAATACCAAATCTTTTAAAACCTTGGATACGATATCTTTTTATCCTGGTCAGATATTATGCTTAATCTTGATAAAGATAAGAATCCGGAGTTAATGAGTTATCTTAAATCAAAAAGGCTTTATGTAAATGAGGAGGTGTAAACTATGTGCGGATTATTCGGATATACCTGTTACGGAAATGTACCTAAAAATATTTCTAAGCTTACACAATCGCTTGCGGAAGAAGCGGCTGTAAGAGGAACAGATGCAACGGGAATAGCTTATGTTAAATCAGGTCAATTAAACATACTCAAACAGCCTAAATCTGCATACAAATTGAAGTTGAAACATCCTGATAATATTCAGACTCTTATAGGCCATACAAGACATTCTACACAGGGTAGCGAAAAGCTTAACCGTAATAATCACCCTTTTCCCGGAAAATGCAAAAACACGAGATTTGCTTTTGCTCATAACGGGGTTCTCATAAACGATAACATACTTAAGATGAGATATAACTTTCTCGAAACGAATATTGAAACCGATTCATATATAGGAGTACAACTTCTTGAATATAAGAAAAAGCTGGATTTTGAATCAATTAAATTTATGGCGGGGGAAGTTGAAGGAAGCTTCTCATTCTCAATACTGGATGAAAGAAATAACCTTTATCTTGTCAAAGGTGATAGCCCCTTATCAATTATACACTTTCCGGAAGAAAAATTATATGCATATGCAAGCACGGATGAAATACTATATAGAGCATTGATTGATTCGCTATTATTCAAAGCTTTAAAGGAAATGAAATATGAAAGGGTTTCCATTGAAGAAGGACAGATACTAAAAATTTCTTCATCGGGAATACTTGAATACAAATCCTTTGATTATTACTTTTCATATGGAAAACAATGGTGGGATTATGGCTTCTTTGATAAAAAAGAAGAGAGTGAATATATTACTGACTTAAAATCCGTTGCATCGTATCAGGGGTATCCGCCGGAAACAATAGACGAACTTCTCGGTTGTGGTTTCTGCCTTGAAGAGATAGAAGATTATATTTATGGGATGGGCGTGTGAAGAAAATATCCATATTAAAATTACTTGATTTTTTATAATATCGATAGTATAATTTGAATAAAAGGAGTGAAATAATGATAAGGACATATGACACCCCAAAAAGATTTGATATTGAAAATTCTGTTTATGATGCGGAACTTTTAAAAAATGTTACTACAGGAAAAACACATTGGCATTCACATTTCCTTTTGTCGGTATTTAAACGCAACAGTGGAATTCAGATGCTGAATAATGTTCAGTATCCGTTTGAGCCCGGGACTGCCATTCTTATGGGACCATTTGATTTTCATTATAATGCTATTTCCGTGGATAGTACATTTGATGTTTACAGTATTAAATTTTCGCATACATTTTTCTATGAAAAACTGTGCGAAATATGTAATCTTGAACATTTTCCCATTGTATGCAAGTTATCTGAAAATGATTTTAAGCTTGCGGAAATATTATGCGAGAAGTTGATTAGCGAGAGATTGGCACCTAATCATTTAGGAAGTGAAATACTGGTAAAAAATATCATAGAACAACTCGTGATAATGATAATCAGAAGCTCAGGAAAAAGAAGTTTAAATTCAAATGCAAATCTTAATATAAGAAGGGCATTGCTTTATATTCACGATAATTTTAAAAATCAGATAACTTCAAAAGAAGTTGCTGATGTGTGTCACTATACACCAAATCATTTCAGTTCATGCTTTAAAAAAGATACCGGAATAACTTTTCAAAACTATTTATTGGATTTAAGGCTTAGTTTTGCGTTTAATCTAATAAAGTATGGTAAGAAAACATGTACAGAAGCTTGCTATGAATCCGGTTTTAACTCAATAGAATATTTTTCATCGGCATTTAAAAAGAAATATGGTTTTTCACCTAAAAATATATCAAAGGCGTGATATCGTTTGATTTCACAACCATATCGTATAATATCTTAAGTAAATCAATGCGATGTATGTTACAATTCATTATAAGGAGATTTGTAATATGCATCGCATTATTTTAATTCAGTTATTTATTTTATTTTTATTTGTTTTTATCGGATATATCCTTTGCAGAGCAAAATTAATAGATTGTAAATCGTCTTCTCTTATTTCGGGATTACTTGTAAATGCACTTATTCCGTGTATGGTTATACGCACATACTCTACACATTTCAGACCGGAAAATCTTGTGAAAAATATTAAGTTGCTTTTTATAGCTATATGTATTCTTGGAGTGACATTCGTTATTTCGTATATAACTGCAAAATGCATATCTAAGGAGAAAACTGAAACAGGAATATATGTATATTCACTTTCAGTTCCTAATTACGGATACCTCGGCTATGCTTTGGCAGAAGGATTGGGCGGTTCTGAATTATTAATGAGTGTGATGGTGTTTGCATTACCCGTTTCGGTTTTTTCAACTACTGTAGGATTTAATATGCTTATGAATAAAAAAAGCAAATCAATTAAATCGTTGTTTAATATAGTAACAGTTTCTACATTGATCGGATGTGTTTTAGGACTTGCCAAAATTGATTTGCCCGCCCCTTTATTGACTTTTCTTGATAAAGGCAGCGGATGTGTAGCACCGCTCAGCATGATTTTGCTTGGGATAGTAATAGCAGAAGCTGTTACGAAAGAGGTTTTTTCAGATTTCAGAATATATAGTGTTTCTGTTATAAAGTTGTTTTTTATGCCTGTTGTTGCAATAGCAGTTATATATTTTTTAAATGCCAAAGATTTTATGATAACGGCATTACTTGTGTATGCGATGCCCTGTGGACTTAATTCAATCGTAGTCCCCAAACTCTACGGAGGAAATTATAAATTGGGAGCTTCCATTCTTATAATTTCAAATTTAATGGCTATCGTTACCATACCATTGTTATTAGGTATAAATTATGGAGGATAAAAATGATAAGAAACTTTAACGGTCAAGACATTGCGGAAATTATTGACATTTGGAATAAGAGTATGCCTTATGATAAAATAGATAACAGAATGTTTGTAAAAAATATATTACTTGATTTGAATTTCAAGCCTGACGGAATATTTGTTTACGAAGAAGATAACAAGATAAAAGGTTTTGTTTATTCGGTTAAAAGATATATTCCTGTCGACATAGGTGGAGATTCAGACGATGATAAAGGTTGGATATGCGCATTAGGGTTCGAGCCTGATTGCTTACATGTTGCACCTGCTTTTATAAAACGAGCAGAGGAATATATTTGTTCAGGAGAGAAAAAATCGGTATATGCATGTTCTTATACACCTAATTATTTTTATCAGGGTATAAATAAATGCTATCCCGAATATATGAAATTATTCGAATCTCTCGGATATGAAGAAATTGAATGCAGTGTATCAATGAAGGTCGATTTAACAAAATATGAGTCACCCGATTACTGCAAATCACTTAAAGAAAAACTTGAAAATGAAGGATTTGAATTTTTAACACTCACACCAGAGTATATAACATCGTGGCTAACTTTTCAGAAGCCATCGTGGACACATAGATTCAGAAGACTTCTTAATGAAAGCATGGATTTCGGTAAAATAAATATAGCTGTTTATAAAGGCGAAGTTATAGGTTGCAATATTTTCGGTGATCCGAACAGCACTGAAGAAAGATTCGGTCCTTTTGGAGTAAGAGATGATTTTCAAGGAAAAGGTATAGGAAAAATTCTCCTTGATGAATGTTTGAAAAATATGAAAAATCGCGAACTTGCACATGCATGGATGCAATGGGCGACCGCTGCGGATTATGTTGTAAATATGTATAAAAAATTCGGATTTGAAATTATGAATGAATATGTAATATATAAAAAACAGATAGAAAAGGAGAATAACTGATATGATGAAAAAACCTGATAATACATTTGCAATTCTGAATACAAAGCCAAAAGAGTTTTTTAATCTTATTCCTCAGACAGGAGTTACGCATCTTTTATGTGAAGAGCTGCCTACTCATAATGCCGTATGGGATATGGCAATAAGCAAAGAAGGAAGAGTTTTCTTTTCAGCGTGTGGTGAAAGCTATGTTGCAGAATATGCCAGATTATATGAATATGATTTTAAAAGCAAAAAATTAATACATCATTTTAATCTTGAAGATAAAATTCTTTTAAGAGAAGAAACCTTGAGAACCTCTAAATTTCATACAGCTCTTTCATTTATGGAGGACGGAAGAATTATAACAACAACACATACCACATCTCCATCACCGAATCATCAAGTCGGATCGTAGCCATGTC
>JAZOOC010000163.1:0-2755 GCA_045654825.1 Clostridia bacterium
TCATCATCAACTGCGCCTATTATATTATATTCAGATGCATTACGGTTTATTTCGTTAATTATAATACTTGCTCCCTCACCCGCTCCTACAATAAGAAGGTTAGTATACGAATCCGTACCGCCTTTTTTACGGTAATTGGAAATATTATAGGATAATTTAAGAAATGCTCTGAAACCAATTATAAGCATAGCGGCTACAAACAGGCTTAAAAACTGTGTGCGGAAATCAAGCATTCTTCCGGGAACGCCAAGTGTTATAACAAAAATTACCAAAGTTGCAATAAGGCATCCCGTAATCGTATAAAAAAAGTCGGTTACGCTCGCATAGCTCCATATACATTTATATCCGTTCATTATGTATAAAATCGACAAATAAACCGCAAGTGTAAGACCTACAGTAAATGCCATTCTTTTAGATATAAGAAATGCCATATAATTCTCTTTTAAAATAAAAATAACAAGAATATATGACATCACAAGAAAACATGCATCAAGTAATAAAAACATTCCTTTACGCATAATATTCCCAAAAAATTTCACAATTAATCAACCCCAATAAGTGATTTTTCATTTGCAGTTATTTCGTCAAGCGCACTTTCGCCATATTTGGATAATATATAGGAAAATGCTTTTTCCATTGTTGTCTTACGCGTAGTATCATTATGCATATCTGAGCCTATTAAATGAACTTTATTTTCATAAAACAGCTTTTTAACAATTTTTCTTCTGCCCCATCTGAATACTGAATCACTGTTTACCTGTATTAAAAAATTCATATCAAGAAGAGGTCTTATTCTTTTAAAATATTTCATGCTTTTTACATATCTTTCAATATGTGCAATTATTATGGTTATATTAAAAGATACCGCCAATTCAAACAGCTTATCAAAAATCCAACTATTCCAATAAGAAAATGGCATTTCAAGCAAAAGCGCATTGGTGTTTTCGATTAACAAATCAGAAATATCGTCCATTTCAAATAGTGTTTCTGAAAATTTAACCTCTGCGCCTTTAATAAGCTTCGGTATTTTTATGTTATGTTCCGAAGCATAATTAATAAGCTTATCATATGCCTCATCTCTCTGTGTTACAAATTCATCAACACTTTTTTGTGAAGCATAAAAGTGTGGGGTTAAAACTACAGCCTCTACCCCTTGCTCTTCAGACATCTTAAGCATCTTTACAGACATTTCAACATCCAAAGCACCATCGTCAATTCCCGGAAGCGCATGCGAATGAAAATCAATCATGGCTTTTCCCTCTTATCGTATTAATAGTAATAATAGTTGTTGTAGTAATAATAGCTCTTGTATGAATATCTACCGTATTTTGATTTTGCAGCATAAGTATAGTTTGCCATATCTACATCGTTTAACAAAAATCCGAGAATTTTTGCATTAACAAATTCTATTGAAGAAATTGCTTTATAAAGCATATCATGAGTTGTATATTTATATCTTACAATAAAGAGCACTCCGTCACAAAGATTGGAAATTGCTGTTGTATCTGCTACAACATTAACGGGAGGTGTATCAATAAATATATAATCGTATCTTTCTCTTAAAGTTTCAATTGTCTCTTTCATTTTATCTGATGATAAAAGTTCAAGAGGATTGGGAGGTGTATGACCGGTTGTAATATAATCAAGATTGTATTCGTCACTGTGTTTTATACACTCGTCCAGCGAAGCAAAGCTTCCTAATACATTTGATATACCTACTTTATTATCAACCTGCATATATTTATGGATCTTGGATTTTCTTAAATCGCAGTCAATAAGAAGTACTTTTGCTCCGGTCTGGGCAAATGTGAGTGCTGTATTTATAGAAGTAAGTGTTTTTCCTTCACCGGGAATTGAGCTTGTAACAATAATTACCTTACAGCCTTCATTTGCCGCAAGTGAAAACATTATATTTGTTCTGGTTGATTTATACGCCTCTTTAATGTTAAAAGACATTTTATCACTGACAAGATTTGAATTAACCACATTATCAGGAATATGAGTTTTTTTGTTTTTCTTTTTGCCTTTTGCTTTCTCTTTTTTTATAGTTTCTGTTGATTTTACAGCCTTTGCTTTGATTTTATTATCCTTCATTTTACTTACCTCCTATTTACCCATTCCGCCAACATTGGGAATTACGCCGAGAATCGGCAAATCGAATCTGGAAACGAGATCTTCTTCTCCTTTAATTCTGGTATCAAGAAGTTCAATAACAAATATAATAAGAACTCCAAGAACCGCACCGAGAAGAACTCCGATTACAGTATATAATTCAACATTGGGTGAAGATGGTGCTGAGGGAAGTGTTGCAGCATCTATTACCGATACATATCCACCCTGACCTATTCTGTCAATTTCGTCCTGAGCACTGTCTAATATCATATTGGCAAGTATCTGTGCGTCTGTAGGTGATGAACAGGATACTTTAACTTCAAGAACTTCGGTTTCTGCAAGTGCAGACATAGAAAGCATTCTTTTAATCTGACCGGCATTATAAGTAAGTCTGCTTCTTTCTGCTATTCTTTCAAGAAAAGTATTGGTCTGGAAAATCTGTATATATGTGCTAACCAATCTGGTTGATGTATTTAATGTATTGATATTGATATTCGTTTCCTGTCTTTCTATTTCACTGCTTACAAGAAGCTTTCCGCTTGAAGTATAGGCAGGTGTTATAAAATATTCACTGATTGTAAATGAAAGAATACCTACTACGCATATCATGCAAAGCAGTATCCACCAACGCTTAAGGACCATC
>JAZOOC010000164.1:0-12268 GCA_045654825.1 Clostridia bacterium
GGGAATAACAGGTTTACCTATTGTTGCACTATCATTTTTCCATGCTTTCCGGCGTGCTTCGGTCGTCTTATATGTTTCTTTTAAAAAATGCGAAAAGCCTCTTTTGAAAGCAGGTGATAAGTCAGCATATACATCATCAAAACCTTAATCCAGCACTTTATCGAAACCTCCGGTGTCGCAATATACAGATTTGTCTGTATATTCGGTAGGAGTCAAATAATACCATTCACTAGTTCCGCCAGCTGCAAAGAAATAACCTATTATTCTGTCAGCAAAGGGAAGCTCATTTATTTTGTTATATGTATCAATTAAGGCTTTTCCTGCATCTTCTCGCCATTTTGAAGAACACAAAGAATACATCGAATCATACATTTCTTCGAAAGATTCATTTGCAACATGTGCTTTTTTGGTTTTTCCATCACTGTACTGCATTAACTCGTCCGGATTTTCCTTACACCAGGATAAAGGCGGATGCATACCCACTCTTAAAATTACATATGCATCAGGAATAGCTGAAAAAAGCATTTGAGCTTCTTTTGTTAAGCTTTCCATCTCTCCGGGTCTTCCCCATTCTGTATCACAAATCAAGAAAAAAATCTTTATTCCGCTTTTTCCAAGCTCCCGATAGTATTCTGTATCAAGTTCCGCTTCTTTTATATTATTTGTTCTTATTGTTGCCATCATTGGAGGATACGGTACACCGTCGATCATTATCGCCGGAGAACCATTATAATTTTCCACTCTTGCTTTTGCCATTCCAAACTCCATTCTGTCGATATAACATCTCTCCAAAAAACAAAGATGTTAAATCAGGACTTTTTAATTCAATATATTTATACTCATTTATCGCTTTATGAAAATTCAAAATATTTCTTGATTAAATTCTAATTTTATGATAACATGAAAATATACATTTTGTTAGTAAAATTTTAGCCATTTTTAGCATAATTTTGATATTTCGGAGGAAATTATGAAAAATTTTCTATTAGAAACAAAACCTGTTAAATACAATGCCGCAGCAATAAATATACGACATTTTACTATTCAGCCCAACTATGAATGTATTCGACGCCACTGGCATGACAGAATAGAATTATTGCGTGTGAACGAAGGCAAAATCCTTGTTGAGCTCGATAATAATCCGATAGTATTGTCAAAAGGTGAAATTATGATTATTCCTCCAAAAGCATTACATACCGGATATACTCTTGATGAAAAAACCGATTATAATGTTATAATGTTTGATATACGCACTTTTTATAATAACACAGCTATATGTAAAGAAATACTTCCTGCGATATACGATGGAAGAGTTGTTTTCAAATGTGTTACCACCAATAAAGAAATATTTAAATGCTACGACGATATATTAATACATGGTGAAAACAACATGTTGCGACTTATTTCAAAAACATATTATTTAATTGATTTGTATTATCAAAACGAACTTTTGGAAATACTTCCGCAACCAAAAAACTCTTCGGTAAAGAATATCATTGATTACATAGAAGCAAATTTTGATCAGGAGATAAATATTGATATTCTGTGCAAAGAGTTCAAATACACAGCAGCACATCTTTGTCGAAAATTCAAAAACGCAACAGGACTTTCACCAATGGTATATTTGAAAATTTTCAGACTTGAAACTGCAGGTAGAAAAATCAAAGAAGGAAACAAAAATATAAGCAGCATAGCAACCGAGTGTGGTTTTTTCGATTCAAATTATTTCACACGATGTTTCAAAGCTCATTTTGGCGTTGCACCTTCTAACTATTTAAATATTTAAATTAAACTTATTCTCATATTTATTTTCATGAATAATTAACAAGGATCAATTACTATCTTCAGTTATTTTTCCAATTTAAACATATAAAAAAATATAAGCGATTGTTAACACTGTGTACAATCCCTTATATAGTTATTTAAGTTTATCTTTAAATGTTTTTTCGGATTTGGAAGCAGGAATTGTAATTTTTGCACCATTTTGAGGATTCTTTCCTTCTATTGCTGCACGAGATTTACTTTTTAATGTACCAAAGTTTTATATATAAAAAAGGCTTGCACAACGCGCAAGCCTTGAAATCAATACAAATTATTTACGATTAATAATTTCAACCATCTCTGCCGGTGTTACAACAAATGGTTTTTCAGGTAAATGTTTTAAATTCCCGGTCACCAAATATGTATCAACATCTTTTCGTACTTCCATAACAATTTCATAAAACACTGCATCAAAGGATCAGGCGCATATTCCTCAAGTCGGTTGCTTCGTTCTTTAAATCATCATTTCACTAAGTAAGTTTTTAACATTTAAGAGATTTATTCATCCTGTTGTGTTTTTTCAACCAAATTTATTTTTTTACATAATACCTATACTCAGATGGTGATATATTCAGATGTTTTTTAAACAAACGATTAAAATATGTCACATTATTAAATCCGACTGAATTTGATATATTTATTATCGAATCATTTGTTTTTTCCAGAAGCACTTTGGCTCGCTTAATCCTCTGTTTATTTATATAATCACAAAAACTCAGATTGGTTTCTTTTTTAAAAATACGCCCTAAATATTGCTCATTATATTTAAAAGCCATAGCTATTTGTTTTACATTTATGTTATATTCAAGGTTTGATTCAATGTAATTTTTAATATTTTCTATCAGCGGGTTAAAGCTATCGCTATTAGTTGAAGGAACATTATCAATCAAAGCATGAATATATGTTTCAATCAGTGAACCTAAAGCCTCGCATTGTTCATATTTGAAATTTTTTTCCAGGGAATCAATAAGATATTCCCTACCCGATAATTTATTTATGAGTTTTTCAATTCCTATTGCCTCATCTAAAATATTACCTATGTAAATAATGCACGCAACATCCTCTCCAAGCAAGACAGGTCTGGTATATTCATACACTCCATTTATGCACACTCCTCCAAACGATTTTTTGGTGGAAAAAGCTTTTCTAATTGCAGCATTTCTGCATTTTAAACATCTTTGAAGACCACCTGAACAACTCTTAAACATATTACATATTTTACTTGCATGAATTATCTGTTCTTTTGGTAAAATGCACTTTTTATTTCCATAGTTACCAAAAAACAAAACTCCGATATGTAATTTAGTTCCATATTGCAAATATGTTATTAAATCATAAAGACTACTGTACTCCATATTGAACTCCTGATTATATTTGTTGCTATATTTTATCATAAAAGTATCGTTTGTTCAATATTTAATCCATTATTTATAAGATTTTATACTTTTTTGATGATATAATATAATTAAGGTAAAGATATAAAAATTAAAAGAAAGGAAAAATAATTAAAACCTCCACTTTTTTTGAGATGGTTTTAATTATGCACAAATTATATGAAAAAATATGACTTAATAGTTGTAGGTGGAGGTCTTGCAGGAATATGTGCTAGCGTTTCAGCGGCAAGAGCAGGTCTTAACACACTTTTAATTGAAAAATCAGGTTCACTTGGCGGTGCCATGTCAAACTCTCTGGTTTATCCTTTTTCATATTATTGGATAAATGATCCAAAAAGTAATAAAAAGAAATATCTCACAGGAGGTATTTTTAGAGAAATGATGTCTATTCAAAACGAGATTTGTCCTGAAACAGACGATTTATATTTTAGTCCTGAACATTTTAAATTTATACTCGATGAAATAACCAACAATTCAGGAGTAGAAGTTTTGTTCCACGCAACTTTATATGATGTTTTAACTGATGGAAGAAACGTTGAAAGCATTAAGGTTATTGCAGGTAGTGAAAAATTAGATTTTACAGCCGATTACTTCATTGATGCAACAGGGGACGGAAATCTTTTCTATATGGCAGGCTGTGATTATTTAATTGGTCGTAAAGAGGACAATCTATGCCAGCCTATGACTACATGTTTTCGGATGAGCAATGTTGATATAGAACAATTTATCAAAGAAAAAGAAAACCTTCAGAAATTATATAAAGAAAGACAAAAAAACGGAGCAATCACAAATCCAAGAGAGAACATCCTTACTTTTCTCAGAATTGGTAAAGGTATCTTACATTTTAATACAACAAGAATTATAAAATTAAATCCCACCGACCCATTTGATGTAAGCAAAGCTGAAAAAGAAGCAAGAAAGCAAATTCGTGAACTTGAAAAATTCTTAAAAGAAGTTTCCGCTGCATTTCAAGACAGCACAATTATTTCAATTGCTTCGGATATTGGCATACGCGAAAGCAGAAAACTTTGCGGAGAACATATTTTAACCGAAGAAGAACTCAAAAGCTGTACACTTTTTGATGACAGTATTGCGCTTGGTAATTACGATATTGACATACATAATCCTGCCGGAACAGGCACAAGCCATTATTACTTTAAGCAGGGAGAATATTACAGTATTCCATACAGAGCTCTACTTCCAAAAGAATTTGATAACTTACTTGTTGCAGGCAGATGCATTTCGGCAACACATGAAGCACAGGCATCGGTTCGAATTATGCCGATTTGTGCTTCTATGGGAGAAGCTGCAGGTACAGCCATAGCAATTGCTAAAAAAAACAATCTGAACACTCACACTTTAGACATTAAACTTCTTCAGAAAACACTAAAAGACAATGGAGCTGTTACCGAATTATAACATCAAAAAAATTACTTATTTTCATTTTAAATTCATAACTATATTTTGCAATAAAAAACCGACCTCACAATCATTAGATTTTTATAATAACTATTTGAAGGAGGTGCAAAGAGCATCAATCTTTCTGTTTAAATGAGAATAATTCTCTATATATCCAAAATACAGTACAGACGCAAAAAGTCTCGTTGGTGAACTCGATAAATTGGATAATCAAAACAGCGACGTACTATTGCTACAGAATACGGCTTCTCTGATTCAAATTATTTCACACGATGTTTTAAATCTCATTTTGGCGTTGCACCTTCACATTATCTCTAAATTTTTTATTTGATGTCAAGACTGCCAGAATCGGCAGTCTTGACATTTTTATACACTATAACTCCATCCCATAAATATAGTCTTCTATCTCTTCAAGACAAAAACCACTCCCCAATAATTCGTCTACGGTTTCAGGCTCATAGCCTTGATATGCGGCAACTGATTTTAAATCTCTTATGTATTCATTTTCTTCCTTTTTATCACTGAATCCAAACCCGTATTCCCACCATCTCATACCATAGGAATAAGTATAATTAAATCTGCTGTATTCTAGTAATCCAGATGAGGTAATTTTAAGTATTTGTCCTTCGTCTATGGGGATTTTTTCATATCTTTTATATATTAATTCATCAAACAATGGTGAATCGACAATACCTTTGTATAGTATTTCATCTGTACTCGCATAGATATACATTCTTAATTCAGGAAAATGCAATATTGACAGCGGACTATCCCCTTTCACAAGATACAGATTGTTTTTATCATCAAGTATTGAAAAAGAAAAACTTCCTTCAACCTCTTCTGCCATAAATTTTAAACTTTCGGCATTAAGCTTCTTTTTATATTCAAGAAGTTGAACTCCTACATAGGAATCTGTTTCTATATGGGTTTTGGGAAAGTTGTATCGCATTTTTAATATGTTGTCATTCATAAGGACGCCATTATGAGCAAAAGCAAAGTTAGTGTCTTTGCATTTTCCCGGGAAAGGATGATTATTGAAGTTCCGTTTTTCCGAACCTTGAGTTGAATGCCTTGTATGTCCAATAATCGCTCTTACATTATCTGAATGGTTGAATTTCATATCCGAAGCGGCTTTAGCTTATTTAAAAATTTTCACTTTTCCTGATTTAACATAAGCTATTCCCGTTGCATCTGTTCCTCTTACAGCCGCTTCTTCCGCAAGTGATTGTGTAAGCTTTAAAATATTTTTAGGTACATTTCCGTAACAAGTATATCCGAATAATCCGCACATAATTACACCTCCTCATTTACATAAAGTCTTTTTGATTTGAGATAACTGATTAACTCCGGATACTTTTCTTTATCAAGGTTAAGCATAATATCCGACCAGGATAACCTTTCAAGTTCATAGTCGCTGAGACAAAGAGCAAGCTCACATATTTTATTTACCAATTGCAATGTAGCGGTAAAAGTTGAGTGTATTAATGTGCCTCGGAACATACGAAATTCTATTGTATTGAAGTTATCAAGATTGACTGCAACATATCTCCCCAGTCTTCTGTCTTTTGCTTTTTTATATGTATCTTCGGTGTTATGTGATATACCGTATCTCGAAGCCCATCTTCTCATTGTTTCCTCAGTTCTTCTTGAGAATTTAAGAAGCTCGTTCCAATGTTTCTCAACAAAGTATACTATTCTTGCGATAGCCGCTTCCTGTTCTTCATTTCTTTCTCCGAATGCATTTCTGTTAACATGTATGTGCAATCCACATGTACCTGCAATATGGGAGTTATATCCCATAGTTCTCGCTTTCTCCATAACCTTATCCCAGTTCATTTCATTAAGATGATATTCAAGCGTCATTGGGTGAGATACGATTTCAAATCCTGCATCCAGGCTACCATCGTGTTTGCAATATATGTGATCTCCGTTTCTGTTGCCTATACACAGAATTTTATCGGCATTTTCGTTATATTCACCGCCGTCATCTATTTCGAGTTCTATCCCCATAAATAAATTACCCGAACCGTAAAATATTGGTTCGGGCTTGTATCCGTATTCTTTTATTGATCTGTCGTTTAAATCGTTATAGCAGTCGTTACAATATGGATAGTCTGAATCATCGAAGTAAAACGCTGAGTCGTTATGTATTAATGTACCGCATTGTTCACAATGAGTATAACAGTTATCATAACAGTGTGAACATAACCGTGTAATATTGTTACCCTGTGCATCCGCTCGCCATATTCTTTCGCCACAGTTATCGCAAAAGATTGTGTTTTCATCATAGCACTGATTACATACCGGTTTTCCGTTATGAGTATAGTTTTCTCCTTTGGTTAAAATTCTTCCGCATATTGAGCATTTTGTTTCTTTCATTTGTTTTTCTCCTTTAATATTCAAAATTCATTAGCATTGTTGAGTGTGTTCCATCATCAATTACAAATATTTTTGCAGTGATCGGTTTTAAGTTAAACACATACTCTTTTTCATACTGAGGCTCTTCCTGAGTATAAATAACTTTCAGTTTCCCGTCTGTTTCGGACAAAGAAAAAACCTGTAAGTAATCCTTGTTACTTACAGGCATTTGATCGACTAGATTCCACAGCAGTATCTGCAGAAGCGACTCGATTTCCGTATTGATTCCCTGGGTTATGAATCGTTTGTTGTTAAATATATTAATTCCTCCTTTCAGGAATATAATATATAAATGAAATTATACATTTTATCAAATTCATATTAAAAACGCATAAAATTTTCAAATAGATAAACATCTTGTGAATTCAGTATTCATGCGGGTTTAAAGCCATTTGTTTGAAACAGTAGCTTTGGTGAGATAAATAATTGAAAGTCAATAATTCTACAGTTGATTTACCACAAATTTACCACAATACGATATTAAAAAGCACTCAAAAAATACACTTTATTGCAAGTGATGAAGTGTCTATAAATACGAAATATACCTTTTGGGACACTTTTTAATGTTTTTAGGTATAATTATATAAGCACTTAAAAGCTCAAAGAGATAATATTTATCTTATACAAATCCCGGAAACAAACCGTTTCCGGGATTTTTTTGCCTATTTGTAGTTAGTGAAAAAAATAATGCTACTTACTTATGCATTATCTTCTGTGAGAAACGCTGTTCTACAGAAAAAGGGGATGTAAAAAACGTTTTACAGTCCCCTTTTTATTTCCTGTTTTCTTGAAAACACACATATTTTATGTTAACATATAAGTATAAATCTTTTTTCGGAGGTGAAAGACTTGATTTATTTTGTAGAAGATGATGCAAATATCCGCAAACTTGTATGCTATGCGCTTGAAAAAGAGGGGTATAAAATAAGAGGTTTAAGTTTACCAAGTGAATTCTGGCAGGAAATAAAAAACGAAAAGCCACAGCTTATTTTACTTGATATAATGCTTCCCGAAGAAGACGGCCTTTCTATTTTAGGAAAGCTTCAGGCAGACGAAAACACCAAAAGCATCCCGGTTATTATGATTACTGCCAAAGGGAGTGAATTCGATAAAGTAACGGGACTTGATATGGGCGCGGATGATTATATTGCAAAGCCTTTCGGCATGACAGAACTGACAAGCCGCGTTCGTGCGGTTTTGAGAAGATACGAAAAGACCAACAAAGAAAAAGAATACAAACTCGGAGATTTGTATGTAAATCCAAAAAAGCATATTATAGAGGTTTCCGGGAAAGATATCCCCCTTTCTTTCAAGGAATATTCCCTTTTAATGGTGCTTTTGGAAGCAGAAGGTAATGTAGTTTCAAGAGATACACTTCTTACCCGTGTATGGGGAGAATTTTATGATGAGTCAAGAACACTTGATGTTCATATAAGAAAGCTTCGTATAAAATTAGGTTCTGCAGGAGAACTTATTCAAACCGTTAAAAATATAGGATACAAACTCGGAGGCAGTGAGAATGGTTGATAAAATATTTCGTTCAAATCTCTTTACCTCATTACTTATTTTGCTTATGAGTTTTTGTTTAACTTTCGGTGTGCTCTTTGATTATTTTGAATCGCAGATTTTTTCAGAGCTTGAAAGCGAAGCCGAATACATATCCTATGCAGTAAAAAATGATGGTGCTGATTTTATAAACAACTTCAGAGAAAACGGAAAAAGAATAACTTTAATTTCTAAAAACGGCACGGTTCTGGCAGATAGTTCCACAAGTGTTGAAAAATTGGAAAACCATTCTGACCGAAAAGAAATTGAAGATGCCATTAAAAACGGAAAAGGCATCAGTTCAAGATATTCCAATACTTTGATGCAGAAAACCTTATATTATGCACAGCTTCTTGATAACGGAACTATACTGCGTGTATCAACCACTCAAAATTCAGTTATTATAATACTTCTTGGACTTTCGCGGCCACTTATTATAATAATTGTACTCGCACTTATTATTTCTGTTTTTTTATCCCACCGATTGTCAAAGTCTATTATCAAGCCTATAAACGAACTTGACCTTGACAACCCTGCTTCAAACGAGACTTACGCCGAACTGACACCGTTACTGAATAAAATTTCGGCACAGAAAAAAACTATTGCAAAACAAATAAAAGAAGCTAAACAAAAGCAGGAGGAATTCAAGCTCATAACTGAAAATATGAGCGAAGGACTTTTGATTATTGATAAAGATTTCAATATTCTTTCTTATAACCAGGCTGCAAAAAAACTGCTTGAAATTGAGGACGCTGAATTAAGAAGTGTTCTTTCCTTCAACTATAGCCGCGGTTTCAGAAAAACTATTGAAACTGCACTTTCGGGTGAGCACAGTGAAAACGATATTACTCACGAGGAAAACACATATAACCTGATAGCAAATCCGGTTTTTGAGGGTGATAAAATAATAGGTGCGGTTATTGTTGTTATTGATGTTACTGAAAGTGTAAAGCGTGAACAGCTTCGTCAGGAATTCACATCGAATGTATCTCACGAATTAAAAACACCGCTTACATCCATTTCAGGCTTTGCTGAAATGTTAAAATCAGGCGGTACACCCGATGAAATCGTTATTGATTTTTCAACTTCTATTTATGATGAAGCGCAAAGACTTATTACCTTAGTTTCAGACATTATGAAAATATCCGAACTTGACGAGGGTGCTGTTCCGATTGAAAAAGAAAATATTGATCTCTTTGAACTTTCAAAAGATATTGCCAAAAGACTTACACCGATTGCCGATAAGAGAAATATTAAATTCAACATTATCGGCGATACTGCAAATGTTTACGGAGCAAGAAAAATCCTTGATGAAATGATATACAACCTTTGTGATAATGCAATCAAATATAACAAGGAAAACGGAACTGTTGATATTATAGTCAACCGGGAGAACAACGAAACAAGTGTTACGGTAAGAGATACGGGAATCGGGATTCCTATGTCTGAACGAAACAGAGTTTTCGAACGCTTTTACAGAGTGGATAAAAGCCATTCAAAGCTTGTCGGCGGAACCGGACTTGGTCTTTCAATCGTAAAACACGGAGCGGCATATCACGATGCGGAGGTTTCTCTTGAAAGCACAGAAAACAAAGGCACAAGCATAACAATTACTTTTGCAAAATAGAGATTTAATCAGATAAAATTGAAATTTCCCATTTTTAAGCTTTATCATTTTTTTGTGATATCAGCCTTATTTTATTCATTTCTTGTGAATTGAGCTTTTTTACATTTCCTTTTTTTGTTAACATGCAATTAACATATCTTTGCTTTTAGAGTTAACATTGTCTATGTTAGAATATTATTATGAAATTTATAGCAAAATACAGATAATACAAAAGGAGATTTATTTAATGTCAATTTTCGATGTGCTTAATTTGATTGGAGGATTATGTTTATTCCTCTTTGGTATGAATGTAATGGGAGACGGATTGGAACACCGCGCCGGAAACAGCTTGAAAGCATTACTCGGCAAGCTTACAAACAGTCCGATAAAAGGCTTTTTGACCGGTCTTGGTGTTACTGCTGTAATACAGAGTTCGTCAGCAACTACAGTTATGGTTGTAGGCTTTGTTAACTCCAAGATAATGACCCTTAAACAGTCAATCGGTATTATTATGGGCGCAAATATCGGTACGACTGTTACTGCCTGGATACTTAGTCTTGGCGGAATTTCAGGCGACAATATAGTTATGAAACTTTTGAAGCCTACATCTTTCACACCTGTTCTTGCTCTTATCGGAATAATTTTTATGATGTTTTCAAAATCCGGCAAGAAAAAGGATATAGGAACTATTTTGCTTGGTTTTGCAACCTTGATGTTTGGTATGAATACAATGTCCTCTGCCGTTTCAGGGCTTTCTGATATACCTGCATTCCAAAACTTATTTATAATGTTTAAAAATCCTATACTTGGTGTTCTGGTAGGGGCTGTTCTTACCGCTGTTATTCAATCAAGCTCTGCCTCTGTTGGTATATTACAGGCACTTTCTGCAACAGGTGCAGTTTCTTACGCTGCTGCCATTCCAATTATTATGGGACAGAATATAGGTACTTGTGTAACAGCACTTTTATCTTCACTTGGCACAAACAAGAATGCAAGAAGAGCTTCTGTAATACATCTTTTGTTTAATGTTATAGGAACTGTTGTATGGCTTACAGTATTCAGCATTATTTCAGCTACTGTAAAACCTGTTATTTTAAACGCATCGGCTTCTTATTTGGGAATAGCCGTTTCGCACTCAGTGTTTAATGTTCTTTGTACCGCATTGCTTTTACCGATGTCTTCACTTCTTGAAAAGCTTGCATATATCGTTGTACCTGATGGAAAAGAAGAAGAAACCTTTGTTGAACTTGATGAAAGGCTTCTTATAACGCCTGCGGTTGCGCTTCAGCAATGTTATAATGTTGCTAAAAAGATGGCGAACGAGGCAATTTCCGGATTCAATCTTGCATTATCGTCGATTAATGAATACAGTGCTGAAAACGCAGAAAAAATCAGAGCGATGGAAGGAAATACCGACCATTACGAAGACATTTTAGGCACCTACTTAACCAAATTATCCCGATTCAGAACAACCGAAGAAGACAGTTCCGAAGTTTCAAAACTTTTAAAGGCTATCGGAGATTTTGAAAGAATTTCTGACCACAGTGTAAATATTTTAGAATCTGTAGAAGAATTAAGAGAAAAGAAAATAGTGTTTTCCGCTGACGCAAAAAAAGAACTCACTGTTCTTTTAAATGCAGTATCAGAAATACTCAATATTACACTAAGTGCATTTAACAAAGACGACGAAAACGCCGTATATAATGTAGAACCTTTAGAGCAGGTAATTGACGGACTTAAATCAATGCTCAGAGACAGACATATTGTAAGACTTGCAGATGGCGAATGCACAGTTGAAGCAGGCTTCATCTGGGGAGACCTTTTAACAAATCTTGAAAGAACATCCGACCATTGCTCCAACATCGCAACTTGCTTGATTGACGCAACACATCACAATATGAATGCTCATGAATACAAGCAGAGCCTTATCGATAACAATCCGCAGTTTGACGAAAAATTCAAGCTTTATGGTGAGAAGTATAAGTTGAGTCATTAAGCGATATGATTTATTTATAACTGTGGCAACAAAATATTGAAAGGCAACAGAATTTCATAAATCAAACTA
>JAZOOC010000165.1:0-12624 GCA_045654825.1 Clostridia bacterium
ACAGGGATTACAAACAGAATAATTTGTTTTAACAAAGGCCCTTTTCTCATATCTACATTACTCATGAAAATCACCTCGAATATTGCTATTTTATCACTATAAAGTTTTTTTGTCGATAAATAATTGAAATAATTATAAAAAGGGGATGTAAAAAAGTCCAGAGCGCAAGAAAAGAACAAATTAGGATAATCTCAAGAAATTAAATTGAGAAAAATAACGAAAGCAAGGTATAAAAATCGAAAATATCGATTTTTATGAAAATTCACTCTTTTCTTGCTACAAACAAACTTCGCCGCTCGGCGTATACACATACGCCGTCGGGTAACCCAAAACTGAAGTTTTGGCTCAGTTTGTTCGTTCTGAAGCATTTTTTCCTATCCCCTTTTCTTGCTTTCCGCGAAAATGAGCCTTGCCGTACCATCGTACTGTCTGCATTCATTTTCGCGAAATATAACTTCCTTTTTCGCAGTCTGCCAGCGTGCCGATAGGTTTATCGACACGCTGTGGCAATGATATTTAATTATCATTGCCCTTCTTATACTCCTTTAGTGCTTCGCTTATTGCGGTAACAATTTTTGACCGATATTCTTCAGAGTTCAAAAGCTTTTCTTCTTCTCTGTTTGAAATAAATCCGCATTCGATGAGTATGGCGGGATTTTTAATGTTTTTCATTATATAAATTGAGGGATAAGCTTCTTTTATTTCTCGTTTATTATTGGAATCAACATTTTTGATAAGAGTTTGTTTTAAAATTTCCGCAAGCTTTTTACTTTGGGGATTTTTCACCGAGTAAAATATCTGCGAGCCTTTTACACCTGAATCTTCAAAATGATTCATATGAATACTGATAAACAAACCATTCGGATGTTCTCTGGAAATGTTCAGTCGGTATCTTGTATCAGCTCTTTTTTTATTGGAGGAGTCCTTTGATTCGTAAGTAAGCTTATCTTCGTTTCGTGTCATAACAACTTCATAGCCGTCTTTTTTTAACTGCTTTTCAAGCTCAAGAGAAAGCTTTAAATTAAGGTCTTTTTCCAAGGTTCCGTTTTTTCCGACAGCACCGCCGTCTATACCTCCGTGACCGGGGTCTATAATGATAGTTTTTCCGTCGAAATCTGTAAAGTCTTCATTGGCATAACGGGCATATGCGCTGATTACTCCCAGTAAAATGATAACGATTGATATATATAACAGAAGATTTTTTCTTTTAACAACAAAAAACATTGTATCACCTCGTCTAATAAATATGATTGAAATTCAATTTTAATGTTAAAAAGCAGAAAATAGATATTGATTTATTTGCTGGTTAATGGTATAATTACCATAAAAGAGTAAATACTCAAGATAAAATATTGGAGGGCTTATTATGGCTTATGTTCAGATGGATGTCAACACAGTTGTAAAATTCTGTGAAGATGTTTTCAAGAAAAAAGGATTTACAGAACAGGAAAGTAAAGATATCGTAGATGTTCTTATAACTGCTGATTTATACGGCATTGAATCTCACGGTGTTCAGAGACTTATTCGTTATTATAAGGCTATGGAAGAGGGCTCAATCGACCCCAATGCCAAAGCTGAACTTATTCACGAAACAAAATTATCCGCAGTATACGATGCTCCCAAAACAATGGGACAGGTTGTTGCTAAAATGGGTATGGAAAAAGCTATAGAAATGGCTAAAGAACACGGCTTTGGTGCAGTTTGTGTAAGAGGCTCCAACCATTATGGTATAGCAGGTTATTATACCAAGATGGCAGCAGATAACGATTTAATGGGTATTTGTATGACAAATACAGAAGCTATTGCTATTCCCACATATGGAAAAAAAGCAATGCTCGGAACAAGCCCTATAGCTGTTTGTATGCCTGCAGATCCCGTTGACTTCTGGTATGATGTTGCAACAACAGTTGTTACCAGAGGTAAACTTGAAGTTTATAACAAAAAAGAAGCTCCGCTCCCTCAGGGATGGGCAGCTGACGAAAATGGTCAGGACTGTGACGATGCAAGCAGAGTTCTTAAAAACATAATCGGTAAATTAGGCGGAGGAATATTCCCATTAGGCGGATGCGATGAACTTACAGGTTCTCATAAAGGATACGGTCTTGGAATAATCGTTGAATTATTCACATCTATCTTTGCAGGCGGAACAACATCTCCTCATGTAAGAAATAGCGGTAACGCTGATACTTCTTTCTGTTTCTGGGCTGTTGATTACGGCATTTTCGGAGATAAGAAAGAAATCAAAGAGCGTATGTCAACACTCTTAAGAGAACTTCGTGAAAGCCCCAAAGCTGACGGATGCGATCGTATTTATACTCACGGTGAAAAAGAAATTGAATCTATGGCTGATAAGAAAGTTAACGGTATTCCTGTTAATGATAAAACAGTAGCTGAAATGAAAATGATCGGTGAAGAAGTAGGCCTCAATTTCGAAGATTACTTCAAAATGTAATTATTGATTTATAAAAGGATGTAAAAAAACTTGGTTTTTTTACATCCTTTTATTCGTTAACAGAATAAAAGGCTGCCCCACATGTGAGGCAGCCTGTAAAAGTTATGCGATTGGTAAGCCGTTTCGGAGCGCCTTGAGGCACTGCCGATAGGCTTAGAGCACACCAGCATATGACTGTTATGCTTCGTAATTGTAACCTAATTCTACAGCTTTGATATTTAAATCAAATAATTCCTGTTTTTTAGCAGAAACAACTTTTTTCATTGCTCTTTCAATGTTTTCAAAAGGCATAATTCCTGTCTTTTTAATGAAATGACCTAAAATAATCATATTAGCAAGACCGGAAAGTCCTTCATCGGATGCTAATTTTGTAGCAGGGATGTAGTAAGCTTCAATATCAGTTCTTTCGGATTTTTTATCTATAAGAGAGCTGTCTACAATAGCCATACCGCCTGCTTTGATTTCGTTGATATATTTATCAAACGAAGGTGCATTCATTGCGATTAAAACATCGGGATTATCAACTATCGGAGAGCCGATTTTTGTATCGCTTATGATTATACTGCAGTTTGCAGTACCGCCTCTCATTTCAGGTCCGTAAGAGGGAAGCCAGCTTACTTCCTTGTTTGCAAGAAGACCTTCATAAGCAAGGAATTTACCCGAGAATAAAATACCCTGTCCGCCGAAACCGGCAATTAAAACCTGTGTAGTCATTATTTTGCCTCCTCATCTTTGTATTTATCTTTATATACCCCGAGAGGATAATAAGGAAGCATATTTTCCTCAAGCCAATTTAAAGCTTTTTCGGGAGCAAGACCCCAGTTTGTAGGACAAGTGGATAAAACTTCAACAAGAGAGAAGCCTTTGCCTTCAATCTGGTTCTGGAAAGCCTTTTTAATAGCTTTTTTTGCGTTTCTTATATTTTTAACATTGTTTACTGCAACTCTTTCAAGATATGTTGCACCGTCAACCTGTGAGAGCATTTCGCATACTTTAACAGGATAACCAACAGTGTTAACATCTCTTCCGTATGGGGAAGTCTGTGTAATCTGACCGGGAAGAGTGGTAGGAGCCTTCTGACCGCCTGTCATACCGTAAATAGCATTGTTTACGAAAATAACTGTAATATTTTCTCCTCTTGCCGCAGAGTGAACTGTTTCAGCAGTACCGATAGCAGCGAGGTCACCGTCACCCTGATATGTAAATACAATGTTATTTGAATCAGAGCGTTTAACACCTGTTGCTACAGCAGGAGCTCTACCGTGAGCAGCCTGAACCATATCGCAGTTAAAATAGTTATATGTGAATACAGAACATCCTACAGATGCAACACCGATAGTTCTGCCCTGAACTCCGAGCTCGTCTATTGCTTCGGCAACAAGTCTGTGAATAATACCGTGAGTACATCCGGGACAGTAATGCAAAGGAGCATCTGTCAATGCTTTAGGTTTTTCAAATACTACCATTATTCTGCACCTCCGATTTTATCAGCTTCTTTGATTTTATTAAGAACATTTTCTACTGTGGGAATCATACCGCCGACTCTGTTGCAGAGTAAAACGGGCTTCTGACATCTTGTAGCAAGCTCGATGTCTTCAATCATCTGACCCATGGATAATTCAACAGAAACAAAAGATTTAACTTTTTTAGCTGTTTCGTTTAAGATTTTCTTGGGGAAAGGCCATAAGGTTATAGGTCTTATCATACCAACTTTGATGCCGAGTTTTCTTGCCTCGTCGATAGCATTCTGAGAAACTCTTGCTGCAACACCAAATGCAACAATACAAATTTCTGCATCATCCATCATGTATTCTTCATACATAACTTCGTTTTCTTCAACAATTTTGTATTTTTCATATCTTTTTATGTTGAGTACTTCGAGTGCGTCGGGTTTGATGTAAAGAGAGTTAACGATATTTGGCTCTCTTTTTAATTCTGTTCCTGTAAGTGCCCAGGATTTATCATACTTAGTAATTTCTCCCATATCAAGAGAAACAGGCTCCATCATCTGACCCATAGTACCGTCTGATAAAAGCATAACAGGCATTCTGTATTTTTCAGCGAGGTCAAAGCCTTTGAAAGTTAAGTTAACCATTTCCTGAACAGAAGAGGGAGCGAGAACTAAAAGATGGAAGTCACCGTGTCCGCCGCCTTTTGTTGCCTGGAAATAGTCGGACTGTGAGGGCTGGATACCGCCGAGACCGGGGCCGCCTCTCTGAACATTAACGATTAATGCGGGCAAGTCGCAGCCTGCGAGATAGGATATACCTTCACTCTTTAAAGAGATACCGGGGCTGGAACTTGAAGTCATAACTCTTTTTCCTGTTGCGGCAACGCCAATTACCATGTTGATTGCCGATATTTCACTTTCTGCCTGTAAGAATACTCCTCCGTCGATTTTGGGCATTCTTTTAGACATATATGCAGCCACTTCAGTCTGCGGTGTTATGGGGTAACCGAAATAATGACGGCAACCTGCCATAATAGCAGCTTCAGCAAGGGCTTCATTACCTTTCATTAAAACTTTTTCTGACATTTTAATTCTCCCTTCTTTATTTTTCAACTGTTATTACACAATCGGGACACATTGTTGCACAGAATGCACATCCGATACATTCTTCCTGATTGGTAATTCCTGCAGGATGATATCCTTTGGAGTTGATTTCATTCTCCATAAGCTTAACTATCTTTTTGGGACAAGCTCCGGTACAAAGTCCGCAGCCTTTGCATAATTCTTTGTTAAAAGTAACCTTTGCCATATGTTTAACCCCCTTTTATTGCCAGGACTGTTTTACATACAAGCTGATAGGAAACAGTTTTGGAATTTCTTTTGAAATTTCATCCGAAAGTGAATCTTTAACAGCTGTTGCATATATCGGAAGTCCTGTGAGTTTACTTAATTTATTTGCATATTCAACCGAAGATAAGATAGTATCTTTAGTTGTTTCGTCGCCGATGTTTGAATTGTTTACAATACCTGTGAATTTAAGACTTGCCGCTGTTTCGATTTCTCTCATAACGCTTAGAGCATCTTCGGGAGTTCTTGTAAGCGGTCGGTATTTATTAATAACGAATATAAATTCATAATCGTTATCCTGTTTTATAAGAGAGGAATATCTTCCAAGGGCAAGAGCGCCTCTGTCGTCTCCGCCGACATCAATAACACCGTGTATTGACTTATCGTCGGTTATTGTATATGTATCAGCTGGGAGAGCGGGAACATCTACATTTGTTCCTGCGAATTCGGAAGATATAAGCCTTATGTTATTTTGCTTTAATATATCTGCACTGTCTTTGGTGCGGAAATACGGATTTACTATATCCAGGTCGGCAATAGCAATATTATTGTGCTTCTTTTTGAGATGAAGCGCGTAATTAACAGCTATGTTTGTTTTTCCGCTTCCGTAATGACCTGCAAATACAGTTATTCGTTTTTCGGGAATCATAATACAACAGACCATCCGAACGGATCTTCAAGTTTGCCCCACTGAATACCGGTAATGGTATCGTAAAGCTTCTGGCTTACTTCACCGATAACTCCGCCGTTGATTGTCATAACATCGTCTTTGAAACGGAGTTTTCCGACAGGAGAAATAACCGCTGCAGTTCCGGTTCCGAAAACTTCTTCGAGTTTTCCGCTCTTCTGAGCATCTATAAGCTCGTCAACAGAAACCAGTCTTTCTTCAACTTCATATCCCCATGATTTACATACGTTTATAACAGAATCTCTTGTTATACCAGGAAGAATGCTTCCGTTTAACATAGGAGTAACAATTTTTCCGTCTATTTTGAAGAATATATTCATAGCGCCTACTTCTTCAACATATTTTCTTTCAACACCGTCAAGCCAGAGAACCTGTGAATATCCGTCATCGTGAGCTTTAACCTGTGCAGCTAAGCTTGCAGCATAGTTACCGCCGGTTTTCGCAAATCCCATACCGCCTTTAACAGCTCTTACATAATCATCTTCAATCCATATTCCAACAGGAGCAAGACCTGATGCGTAATAAGCGCCGCTCGGAGATAAGATAATAATGAAGAGATATGTTTTGGAGGGAGCAACACCTAAAAAGTCATCAGTAGCTATGATGAAAGGACGGATGTATAAAGAAGTTCCGGGTGTTGTGGGTATCCAGTCTTTATCAACTTCAACAATAGCTTTAACAGCTTCAACAAACATATCTTCGGGGAGTTCGGGTATACAGAGTCTTTTGTTGGATGCGTTTGTTCTTTTTGCATTCATATCGGGTCTGAAAAGTCTTGCTTTTCCATCTTCACCCATATATGCTTTCATACCTTCAAACATTTCCTGACCGTAATGGAATACCATAGAAGCAGGAGAAAGGGAAAGGTTTGCGTATGGCTCAATTCTTGGGTCGTGCCATCCTTTACCTTCGGTATAATTCATAACAAACATATGGTCTGTGAAAACCTTTCCGAAACCTAATTTTTCTTCACATTCGGGTTTAGCTTTCGGAGTTGTTGTTTTTGTGATTTTGATTTCCATTTTATATATCTCCTTTAATGTAAAAAAATATCTTTGATTATCATTTAATTATAGCTCAAATATACTGATGTGTCAACACCTTTTAGCTATTTATAATAAGAGAGTCAGAGATTTTTATAAATTCCGCTACCGATAAAGTTTCACCGCGCACAGATGGGTCAAAGCCTGCATTTACAATGGCTTTTGAAACTTCTTCTTTTGTAAGCTCAGAAAAAGCGGAAGATAAGGCGTTAAGTAATGTTTTTCTTCTTTTTTGAAAAACTGCTTTTACCACCCTTTTATATACCTTTTCGTTTTTGGGCGAATATTTCGGGGTTTTAGGAATTCTTAGAATAACAACCGCAGAGTCTACCTTAGGAGCGGGAGAAAAGCAGTTTGGTGAAATATATCGTAAAATTTCGGGGTCTGAATAATAATCTATAAGACAGGTAAAAGCACCGTATTCTTTTGTTCCGGGTGCGGCGACCATTCTTTTTGCAACTTCCTTTTGCACCATAACTGTTAAAGATTTAAAATTGTATCGGTTTTCAAGAATATGCGAAAGTATGGGTGTTGTAACATAATAGGGGAGATTTGCGGCAAGAACGGTATTTTCGTTTTTGATTATTTCATTTAAATCAAGCTTTAAAACATCTTCGTTGATTAAAGTGAAATTATCAGCATCACCAAAAATGTCGGTAAGAACGGGGATGAGCGAACTGTCAATTTCAATTGATGTTACACTTCCTGCCGATTCAATTAAAGCTTGTGTCAAAGCGCCGAATCCCGGACCTATTTCCACAACCGAGGTATCTTTTGTTATACCTGTTCCTTCAACTATACTGTCTATAACATTGGAATCAATCAGAAAATTCTGACCGAGTCCCTTTTTGAATTTAAAATTATACTTTTCACAGATTTCTCTTATAACTGTTGGATTAGTTATTCTTCTGTCCATATCAATCACCAAGGTAATTATATAATATATATATAAATAAGTCAATTTACAAATATTTAACAAATTATCTTCTTAAATCCTTGACACTGAATTAAGCATTTGATAAAATTTTAAGATGAGTTTATATGAAATGAGGAGAGAATTATGATTAAAAAATTAGCAGCAAGTGTAAGAGAATATAAGCTGTATTCTATACTTGCACCTTTTTTTGTCAGCCTGGAGGTTGTAATGGAAGTAATTATTCCATATCTTATGGCAAATCTTATTGATTTCGGGATAGATAAAGGTGATATGAACTATATTGTGAAAAACGGCGTATTGCTTATAATATGCTGTGTTGTTTCGCTTATGTTCGGTGCTTTTTCGGGAAGATATGCGGCATATGCTTCAGCCGGATTTGCTTCTAACTTAAGAAAGGATATGTTTTATCGAGTTCAGAATTTCTCTTTTCATAACATAGATAAGTTTTCTACTGCAAGCATTGTTACAAGACTTACAACTGATGTAACCAATATACAGAATTCATTTCAGATGATAATAAGGGTTGCCGTAAGAAGTCCGATGATGCTTATTTTCTCTCTTATAATGGCATTTCGTATTAACCCAAAAGTTTCAATTATTTATATTTGTGTTGTTCCTATTCTTGCAACAGGACTTTATCTTGTTATAAGATATGCACACCCGATATTTGAAAAAGTATTCAAAGTGTATGATAAATTAAACAGAGTTGTTCAGGAAAATCTTCACGGTGTTCGTGTTGTAAAGGCTTTTGTAAGAGAAGATGACGAAACAGATAAATTTACAGGAGTTTCAACTAAAATCTTTAATATGTTTACGAAAGCAGAAAAAGCTGTTGCTTTAAACGGTCCTATGATGCAGATTGTTGTTTATACATGTATGATAGGGATTTCCTGGATGAGTGCAAAATTCATAGTTGCAGGGGAAATGACTACCGGTCAGCTTATGAGTCTTATGACCTATACAATGCAGATACTTATGACTCTTATGATGCTTTCTATGATTTTTGTAACCATAACAATATCAAAAGCATCTGCAGAAAGAATAGTTGAAATTCTTGACGAAGAAAGTGATATAGTAAACACAAAAGAGCCTGTTTTTGAAGTTGAGGACGGTTCGATTGTTTTTGAAAATGTAGGATTCAGCTATACCAAAGATAAAAATAAGCTTTGTTTGAGCGATATAAATTTAACAATCAACTCGGGTGAAACTATAGGAATAATTGGTGGAACGGGAAGTTCAAAATCAACACTTGTTCAGCTTATTCCAAGACTTTATGATGTAACCGATGGAGTTTTAAAGGTCGGCGGAAGAGATGTAAGAGAATATGATATTAAAAGCTTAAGAGATGCGGTATCTGTTGTTTTGCAGAAAAATCTTTTGTTCTCGGGCACTGTAAAAGATAATCTCCGCTGGGGAAATCCCGACGCAACCGACGAAGAGATTGAAAGTGTATCAAAGATTGCACAAGCTGATGAGTTTGTAAAAAGTTTTCCCGATGGATACGATACATATATCGAACAGGGCGGAGCTAATGTATCAGGCGGTCAGAAACAAAGACTTTGTATTGCAAGGGCATTACTTAAAAAGCCTAAAATTATTATTTTAGATGACTCTACAAGTGCGGTTGATACAGCTACCGAAGCTAAAATAAGAACCGCTTTTGCAAACGAGCTTTCTAATGTAACAAAAATAATAATAGCACAAAGAATATCTTCCATTGAGCATGCAGATAAAATAATCGTTCTTGACGGCGGTAAAATTGCAGGAGTTGGAACTCACAACGAACTTTTGCAGACGAATGATATATACAAAGAAGTATACGACTCACAGGTGAAAGGAGCGAAATTATGAGCAGAGGAATGCGCTTTAATCCCAATATAAAACATTTTGAACGCAAAAAGCCCGTAAAGGAAACTCTGGGCAGACTCCTTTCTTATCTCAGTGAATTTAAATTCCGTATGATAGCAGTGTTTTTGTGTATATTGGTAAGCTCGCTTGCGGGTGTTTGCGGTTCGTTATTCTTAAAGGTGCTGATAGACGGATATATTGCTCCTCTTATGCTACAGGCGGTTCCTGACTTTTCGGGACTTTTAAGAGCTATATCTATAATGGCGGTAATTTATCTTACAGGTGCATTTGCAACTTTTTTAAATAATCGTATAATGGTAACGGTTGCACAGGGTGTGCTTAAAAAAGTAAGAGATGAAATGTTTGAGCATATGCAAAAGCTCCCTGTTAAATATTTTGATACTCATTCACACGGAGATATAATGAGCCGTTATACAAACGATACTGATACACTCCGTCAGATGATATCTCAGAGTATTCCCAATGTGTTTTCTTCGGCAGTAACTATAATTTCTGTATTTATTGCTATGGTTATAACAAGTCCGTATCTTACTGTTTTTGTTGTAGCATTTGCATTTCTTATGGTTTTCTGTTCAAGAAAGATAGCAAAAAGAAGCTCGAAGTATTTCATAAGACAACAGAAATCACTTGGTGATGTCAACGGATATATAGAAGAAATGGTAAACGGACAGAAGGTTATCAAGGTGTTCTGTCACGAAGAGGAAACCAAAGAAGCTTTTGATATTAAAAATTCTGATTTAAGAGAAAATGCTTCTCTTGCAAATAAGTTTGCTAATATACTTATGCCTATTATGGGTAATCTCGGTCATCTTCAATATGTTCTTATCGCGATACTCGGCGGAGCAATTGCTGTTAATACAAAAGGAATAATGACTCTTGGAGATATAGCAGCATTTCTGCAATTAAGCAAAAGCTTTTCAATGCCTATAAATCAGGTATCCAATCAGATTAATTCAATTATTATGGCACTTGCAGGTGCGGAAAGAATTTTTGAAGTAATTGATGAAGAAACCGAAGAAGATAATGGCGATGTTACTCTTGTCTGCGTAAATAACAATAACGGACAGTTGGAGGAAACAAAAGAATATACAGGCAACTGGGCATGGAAAATTCCCGAAGAAGACGGAAGCGTTTCTTATGTTGAATTAAAGGGTGATGTAAGACTTTTTGATGTAAATTTCGGTTATATTGAAGATAAACTTGTACTTAAAGAGATATCACTTTATGCAAAGGCAGGGCAGAAGGTTGCTTTTATCGGCTCAACAGGTGCGGGAAAAACAACAATAACAAATCTTATAAACAGATTTTATGATATATCTCAAGGCGAAATTAAATACGACGGAATAAATATAAAGCGGATTAAAAAGAAAGATTTAAGAAATTCTCTCGGTATGGTTTTGCAAAATGTTAATCTTTTTACTGATACGGTTATGGAAAATATAAGATACGGAAATCTTTCTGCCACCGATGAAGAATGTATCGAGGCTGCCAAAAAAGCAAATGCTCATGATTTTATAACAAGACTTCCCAAAGGGTATGATACGGTTATTTCAGGAGACGGTTCAGGTCTTTCTCAGGGTCAGCGACAGCTAATTTCAATTGCAAGAGCTGCAGTTGCAAATCCTCCGGTTATGATACTTGACGAGGCTACTTCAAGCATAGATACAAGAACAGAGGCTATTGTATCCAAGGGTATGGATACTCTTATGAAAGGAAGAACTGTTTTTGTTATAGCCCACAGACTTTCAACAATAAGAAATGCTGATGTTATAATGGTGCTTGAAGGCGGCAGAATTATCGAAAGAGGAAATCACGACGAGCTTATAGAACAAAAAGGAAGATATTATAATCTTTATAACGGAGTATTTGAACTTGATTAAAAGGGGTTAATGATGAAGTATAATAAACTTAAAGGCAATATGATAATGCTTTTTATATCTTTTATCTGGGGGGTATCTTTTATAGCGCAGAGCAAAGGGGTTGAGTCTATTTCTCCGATTGCTTTCAACGGTATACGCTGTATGCTTGGTGCTTTGGTACTTATTCCTGTAATTCTTCTTATTGATAAGACAAAAAAAGCAAAAAAAATTGAGGTTCTTAAATTTGATAAGACTCTATTGACAGGGGGTATCCTTTGTGGTATTCTTCTTTGCATAGCTACTACCTTACAGACAGCAGGAATGGTATACACAAGCCCCGGAAAGTCGGGATTTCTTACTGCACTTTATATGGTTATCGTTCCTATAATTGGAATTTTTATGGGTAAAAAACCGGGCAAAGCAGTTCTTATCTCTGTTATAATAGCTGTTGCGGGTCTTTATCTTATGTGTATTGACTCGGAAATCTCAGTTAATATCGGAGATATTATGACTATTATATGTGCTTTTGTCTTTGCAGGACATATTCTTGTTATAGACCATTTTTCTCCGAAAGTAGACGGAGTAAAGCTTGCATTCACACAGTTTTTTGTGTGCGGTGTGATAAATCTTATATGGATGCTTTTTGACGGTGTGCCGTCTTTGTCATCCGTATCTGATTGCCTTTCGTCTATTGCATATTCGGGAATTATGTCTTGCGGAGTTGCATATACCCTGCAGATTATAGGGCAGAAATATACCGACCCAACTTCTGCATCTATATTAATGAGTCTTGAATCGGTATTTGCAACCTTGTCAACCGTTGTTCTTATTTATCTCGGGTGGGATTTAACAGGCGGACTTCTCACGATGAGAGAAATATTCGGCTGTGTATTGATGTTTGTTGCAATAATTTTAGTTCAGCTTCCGGAACGCAAAAAGGAGATAATATAAATATGAATTACAGAGAAGAAAAACCTTT
>JAZOOC010000166.1:0-1915 GCA_045654825.1 Clostridia bacterium
GAAGGCATCGAAAAAGGATTACTTCTTAAATGTTATTCAGGTTGGAGACAATTCCTTAAACAACACGCCTTTAAATACTTCGCTTATTGAAACAGATACTCATAAAGGCGCTGTTATTTCAGACAGAGTTGTCCTTTTCGGAAATGAAAAAGAGAGAATAAATAAAGCGGTTGTATTTAAGTTTGAAGGAGAAGGAACATTCAAAATCGTTGTTGCAGATCTTTCGAAAGGAACCTGGAACATTGTAAAAGATGGTGTAGATGCCGGAAATACTTATGTAACTGATGAGGGTGGAGTTGCGGCATTTGAAGGAACTTCGGGAAAATATGAACTTTCATTTGTTTCCGGAGAAGGAAAGGCACAGTTTACTTCGGAGTCCTTTAACGCAGAAGATTATATAAAAGTTAAAATAAACGAATTCTTTGTTTATTCAAAAGTTAAACCTGAAAGTGTTGCAGGCCGTACAATGGTTGCGGCAGGAAGTGTGTTAAAGCATCTTAATGCACAAGTGACTGCGGATTATGATAATAATACTGTAATCATTGAAAGATACGGAAGAAAACTTTCATTAAAAGCCGGCGAAGAGGTTGCGAAACTTAATGATTCAAAAGAATTCAAGCTTGATAATCCGCCATATATAAAAGACGGCGAATTTATGGTTCCGATTCGTCAGATAGCAGAGCTTTTTAATGCTAAAGTATCCTGGAGTCAGAAAAATAACACGGTTATTATAAAAGATGATGTGAGACCTCCGATTGATGGGTATTTAAGTGTTGTTGATTGCGAGTCCTATAGCGGAACAGTTCAGGAGTCGAACGGATTTAATACAATCGACCATAACGAAGCTACTGCTTGGACCAGTGCGGAAGTAGAATCTGATGATAAATGGCTGATTTATGTATTTGATGATATCTCAGAATTCAGGCAAATGGAAGTGCTTTGGGGAAGACCGCATCAGAGAAGCTTCTACTTTGATGTTTATGTATCGGATGATAAAGAGAACTGGAAGCCTGTAGTCACAGGCGGTGAAAGCGAACTGGTATCCGAAGATAAAAAAGATGCGTTCCAGTCAATCAGCTTCCCGAGAGGCATAAAAGGTAAATATATCAAATTCGTTTTAAAAGGAAACAGTAATACTTACGCAAATAATGTAATCGAAGTAAGATTTCCGGAGTAGGAGGGAATATGGAACTAACATTATATCAGACATCATCACTCAACAAAACCCTGATTCACGATGAGAAAACGCCTCGTGAAATAAAAAGAATTTCCTGCCTTAAAGGAGAAGAAATTTCCTACCAGATAGTTACCAGACTCGGATATAATCGTGACTATAAAGCGGTTGCGAAGGTTTCGGTAACTTCACCCCTTTCGGATTATATAACCATAAGAGAAGTCGGTAATGTGCCGTCGGAACTTCCTGCCTTTACCTCGAGAGAAGAGGGAGGATATGACGACGATTATATTTCGATTAAGCCCGGATTATATCCGGACCCGTTATATGAGATTAAAGACGGTAATGTTGAAGTAATTCCCAACTTCTTCAGAAGCTTCTGGGTATCTGTAAAAACAAATGAAGATATTGATGCAGGTGTTTATCCCATAGAGGTGAGATTCTATAACGAAGAAAAAGAAATTGATTCAAAAACCGTTATGGAAATCGAGGTTATTAATGAAATTCTTCCCAAACAGGAGCTTATCGTAACACAATGGTTTCACGCAGATTGTCTGTCGGAATATTATCGTGTAGAATCCCTTTCCGAAAAGCATTGGGAAATTATCGATAAATTTATAAAAACCGCTTCGGATAACGGCATTAATATGATGCTTACTCCCGTATTTACACCGCCTCTGGATACTGAAATAGGCAAGGAAAGACCGACTATTCAGCTTGTAGATATTAAATACAGCGACG
>JAZOOC010000167.1:0-3098 GCA_045654825.1 Clostridia bacterium
ACCGCCTCTGGATACTGAAATAGGCAAGGAAAGACCGACTATTCAGCTTGTAGATATTAAATACAGCGACGGTAAATATGAGTTTGATTTTAAAAACTTGAAAAAATGGGTGGATATATGCAAAAAGAATGATATAAAATATCTTGAAATTTCCCATCTGTTTACCCAGTGGGGCGCAAAATTCACTCCAAAAATCATCGTTTCCGAAAACGGTGAAAAAATCAAAAAATTCGGATGGCATGTCGCGGCAGATTCAGATGAATATGTATTGTTCTTAAATCAGTTTCTGCCGGCACTGACAGAATTTCTTAAATCGGAAAATATGGCGGAGAATACATATTTTCATATATCCGACGAACCTCACGAACCGGATAAAGAAGCTTATAAAAAAGCGAGAAATATCGTAAAGCCTCTGCTTAAAGAATTTAAGGTAATAGATGCATTTTCCGATTTTGAACTCTATAAGGAAGGTCTTGTTGATACTCCGGTTGTCGGATTGTATAAAATCAAACCTTATCTTGAGGCGAAAGTTCCGAAACTGTGGGCGTATTACTGCTGTACTCATTGCAAGGATGTAAGTAACAGATTTTTTGCACAACCCTCGTCAAGAAACAGAATCATTGCATTGCAGTTGTATAAATACAATATCGAAGGTTTTCTGCAGTGGGGATACAATTTCTATTATTCACAGTTATCCCGCGGGCTTATCAATCCGTTCCTTGTAACCGATGCAAGAAACGCATTTCCCTCCGGCGATCCCTTCAGTGTATATCCCGGAGAAGAAGGGGTAATAGAATCCTTAAGACTCAAAGTGTTTAAAGAAGCTCTGCAGGATTTAAGCGCTTTGAAATGTCTTGAAAAATATATGAGCAAAGACGAAATAATAAAGATGATTGAAGAAAAAGCAGGATTTGAAATTGAGTTCGACCGTTACCCGAAAGGCGAAGAATTCATAATCGAATTGCGCGAAGAAATCAATTCAATCATAAAGACGTCAGTAAATAAGAAGAAAGAAAAAAATTAGGAGGTACTCAAAATGAAAAGATTGTTGTCAATTATTCTCGTTGTTGCATTATCTGTAACATTGCTGGCAGGTTGCGGTAAACCCATAGAAACACCACTTGGAAATTTAAGCGCGGAAGAACTTAAGGAATTCAATTCTCGTTCAGGCGGAATCAAGCTCCCTATAGACGATAAGGGAACAGAAATTTCCGTTATCTCCCAGACAAGCAGCATCAACCTGAGCGAAAGCGTTGTTATTAAAGAGCTGTCAAGAAGAACTGGTCTTAATATCAAAATCATAGAAATTCCCCAGGCTTCTGTAAAAAACAGAACTATGGCAATGATTGCTTCTCGTAAAGATATGCCCGATATTTTCTCAGGCGGACTCAACCTTAATGAAATCAATGAATTGGGTATGCAAGGTGCTTTTACAAATATCCTTGATTATAAAGACGAACTTCCCAACTTCAAAAAAGTTTTTATTGATGAAGCTAAAGAAAGAGGAACAGAAAAGGTTATGAAATCCTGGCTGGCAGCATCAGGAGAACTCTTCCAGTTCCCCGGATATGATGCAAGTGTAGATGTTAACCACGGATTGCTCTACAGAAAAGATATTTTCGATAAACACGGTATAGAAATGTGGGATAGTCCGGAATCTCTTTATTCCGTACTGAAAAAACTCAAGGAATTATATCCCCAGTCAACACCGCTTGTTTCAAAAACACAGACAACCTTCTTCAAAAATCTTGCATATAGCTGGGGTGTACAGAACTGGCCGTCCGTAAACTATAATTTTACTACCGGAAAATGGAATTACGCAGGACTCGAACCCGAATTCAAGGAATTTCTTGATTATATTAAAAAATTATACGACGAAGGTCTTATAGATCCCGAATTTTTAACAGCAACTCAATCCGCATGGACAGCTAAAATGACACAGAAAGAAAGTGCATTTATAACATGGGACTGGATCGGAAGGCTGGAACAGTTTACCGAGCAGGTTGCTGCTGAAATTCCCGAGTATGATTTAAGATACGGAAATCCGATGGGACCCAACCAGAAAGTGTTAACCCTTTCAAAAGTAGTAGGCGGAACACCTGTAACCAAAAACGAAAAAAGCCTGCTTGCTCTTAAACTCTTCGACTATATGTTAAGTGACGGTGGTACAGAGCTTATAGATATGGGTATAGAAGGCGTAACATATAAAATCGGAGAAGACGGTATGGCTGACTATCTCGGCTTTGAAGATGGCTCTCTCATAAGCGAAAGCTCCCTTGAAGAAAAATGGGGACTTAATATAAAACCGTTAAGATTAAGAGCAGACCGCAGAGGCTGGCAGTTTAATTTCTCTGAAAGAGAACAGGAAGCACAGGATTTAATGCTTAATAAAGAAGACGGATTCCTTCCCGAACTTCCTGAACTTGCACTTAATGAAAAAGAAAGAGAAGTTATAAATAAAAACGATAATGCATTAAGAAAAATTTCCGAAGAGTTTGCAGTAAAATATATTCTTTCCGGCGGAAACACTCCGGCAGACTGGGATAAATATAGAAAAGATATGGAAGCTGCAGGCTTAAAAGAAACACTCGATGCATATACCTCTGCACAGGCAAGATATAATAAAGAGTAATACAGACCAAATAAAATTAAAGATGGCAGACAAAAAAATGTCTGCCATCTCAGACTGTCGAAGAAACCGATTTTTGCTTGATGCAAAATCGGGGTCTTCGACAGTCTGAGAGCTACTGCAATCGCAGTAGCTCTTAATCGTCATATCCTTCGCAAATCATCAGTAAAAGCAAACGCAGATAAATGCTCAAAAGAATTATCTGTATCAGCAACATTCAGCATTATCCCAACAAGCATATTTGTATTTCGCATAAGTATGGGAGAGCCGGGAAGTATCGGAGTGTCAGAAGGTGTCGAATCTTCCGGTAATTTATTTATCTCGGTTTCCTCTAATTTGCTCTTAGCAACTACAGGAATAGGATACTCATCGCATATGTATCCGATGATGCTTGTTTTAATATAGTCTTTTAATTCGTTGTAAGCCGCTTCAGGAACTATGTTTTTCTCTTTGATTGAAGAAAAATACA
>JAZOOC010000168.1:0-9343 GCA_045654825.1 Clostridia bacterium
TCTTATAAGGCAGTATGTAAGAAGAAACACGAAAAATCACTGTTGGAGAAGAGCGTATACAGTAAAAAGAATATACCGGAAAATTAATCAGTATTGATGGATTTGGTTTAGGTGCGTTTGCAATTGCTGCTATAATCGGTATTATAGTTGGTATGATTAAAATACCTCTCTCGGGTGCAGGATATGCTTCTCTTGCTGCAGGCGAAGGAATTAAAGGAACTGCATTTTCCTTAACAACAACCGGCGGATGCCTTTTAATGTCTTTAATATTCGGACATTTCGGCAGAGCAGGAAAGATAAGCCTTATGCCCCAAGAAAGCACACTTAAAATATTCAGAGAGCTTGGACTTATGCTCTTCCTTATAGGCGCAGGTATCCCCGGCGGTGCTGAATTTGTTGCAAACTTCGATCCTATGTATTTCGTTTACGGTGTTATTATGACAATAATACCTATGATTGTCGGATTTATTATAGCAAAATATGTATTGAAATTAAGCCTTCTTAATAACTTAGGCTCAATCACAGGCGGTATGACATCAACACCTGCTCTCGGAACTTTAATTAATACAGCAGGTACTGAATCAGTTGCAGCAGCTTATGCGGCAACCTATCCTATAGCGCTTATAGCTGTTGTACTGGTATCACAGTTCCTCATAATAATATTCAAATAAAGGAGTAATACTATGCGTGAAATTAATGTAAGCACTATTACAGATGTAGTAGAAAAGCTTTGTATTGATGCAAATAACCATTTGCCCGAAGATGTTAAATGCGCAATCAAAAATTGCCGTGCTTGCGAAGACGGCGAAATTGCAAAAGGCATACTTGATGATATTATAAAAAACTTTGAAATTGCAGACGAAGAAAATGTGCCCATCTGTCAGGATACAGGAATGGCTTGTGTATTTCTTGAAATCGGTCAGGATGTTCACTTCGTTGGCGGAGATTTATCCGATGCAATAAACGAAGGTGTAAGAAGAGGCTATGCTAACGGATATTTAAGAAAATCTGTTGTTGCAGACCCCGTAAGAAGAGGTAATACAGGAGATAATACTCCCGCTATGATTTATACAGAAATCGTTCCCGGAGAAAATGTTAAAATAACATTGGGACCTAAAGGCTTTGGTAGTGAAAATATGAGTGCAATTCGTATGTTCAAACCATCTGCAGGACTCCAGGGAATAAAAGATTTCATACTTGAAACAGTTGAAACAGCAGGCCCCAATCCCTGTCCTCCAATGGTTGTAGGTGTAGGTATAGGCGGAACTTTCGATAAAGCTGCTCTTCTCGCAAAGAAAGCTTTAATGAGACCTGTTGATTCTAAAAATCCCGATCCCTACTATGCAGAGCTTGAAGAAGAAATGCTCGAAAAAATCAATAAGCTCGGTATCGGACCTCAGGGCTTCGGCGGAAAAACAACTGCTATCGGTCTTAATATCGAAACTCTTCCCACTCATATAGCAGGTATGCCATGTGCAATCAATATTAACTGTCATGTAACCCGTCATAAATCGGAGGTGATATAAATGGAAGAAAGAAGAAGAATAACTCTGCCTCTTACAGAAGAGCTTGCAGACAGCTTAAAAGCAGGGGAAACAGTATATCTTACAGGAACCATTTATACTTCTCGTGATGCAGGTCATAAGAGAATGTGTGAAACTCTCGCAAAGGGCGAAGAGCTTCCCTTTGACCCTAAAGATGCTACTATCTATTATGTAGGTCCTACTCCTGCAAAACCCGGTACTGTTATCGGCTCTGCAGGTCCTACAACAAGCGGTCGTATGGATGCTTATGCTCCTACTATGATGTCTGTTGGCGCAAGAGGTATGATAGGTAAAGGTGCAAGACTTCCCGAAGTTATAGATGCTATGAAAAAATATCACGGTGTTTATTTCGGTGCTATCGGCGGTGCAGGTGCACTCCTTGCTAAATGTATTAAAAAATGTGAACTTATCGCATACGAAGATTTAGGTGCAGAAGCTTTAAGAAAGCTCTATGTTGAAGATATGCCTTTAACCGTAATCATAGACAGTAAAGGAAATAACCTTTACGAAATAGGCAGAAAAGAATACTTAGACAGCATTAAATAGTTTTATATAAAAAAGAGTTGCGTGAGCAACTCTTTTTTAATTAGGAATTAGGAATTAGGAATGAAGGTGTCGGCAAAGCCGACGGAATAAATTAAATGCAAAACGCAGAATGCAGAATGCAAAATTAAGGTGTGCTTCGCACGAAATAAATACCGTTGGTTCTGCCGACACTTTTGATTTTTTGTTATATAAGAAAAAATGTCTGATTTGAGAAAAAAGTGTCGAAAAACAGAAAGTTTTCTCTCAAATGAGCAAAAACTTTTGACATTTCGTTTTTTCTGTGTTAATCGGAATTGTTCTTTCAAAAATTGACAAAATTCGATTTTTATGTTATTCTACTTGAAATATTAGGAAAGGAATTATATGTATGGAAACAAGGTGGATATATACTTCAAGTTGCGATTTTCCAAAGCTCAGAGAGGAATCGTCAAGAACCTGCGTGATTCCTATGGGATGTGTAGAAAAACACGGTCTTCACGCTCCGTTGGGAACCGATATTATTAAAGCGAGCCATATTGCATACAAGGCTTCTCAGATTGAAACTGTATGTGTGTTTCCGGACTTTACTTTTGGTGATACACCTTTTGGTCCTCATACAAAAAGACCGGAAGGCAGTATATGTATTGATGTAAGAACTCAGATGCTTCTTCTGGAACAGCTTTGTGATGAAATTGCCGAAAATGGTTTTAACAAAATTCTTGTTCTTAATTGTCACGGTGGAAATGTTGCGTGGCTTGATACCTTTGCAAGAAATCTTGGAGTAAAACCACATAAATTTGTATTTGGATATATAAGGGTATCTGATCTTATGACGCCTCATACTATGGCTGAATATATTTTGAAAAACGGTTCAGGATCTATACCCGAGCTGACGGTTGATGATGAAGAACTCGTTATACGATATCATAATGAAAATATGCTCTGCGGGCATGCCTGTATGGGCGAAACTGCCTATATAATGGGGATTTCTCCTGAATCTGTTCATTTGGATATGCTCGGAAAGGAATCGGGACTTCCTGAAGAAAGTCCTATAAAGCATCTTACGGATGTCGGTATAATCACCGATTCATATGATTGGTTCAGAACTTTTCCAAACTGGTATGAAGGAAATGACCCTGTAGGAGTAAATGAGCGGATAGGAAAGGCGGCAGTTCGTCTTGAGAGCGAAAGAATTGCACAAGCTTTTAAATTATATAAAGAGGATAAAGCCTTTATTGAAACAATGAAAAAGCTCTATAAGGATTCTTCTCTGCTTGATTGACAATGTGTCAGAGGTAAAATTTTCATATAATGTAAGTTCCTGTGAAACGAACTTTTTATTGAAATCTCAAAAAGATTTTAAGGTTGATATGAAATTATTTGTAAAAAGTTGGTTGTGTTGATAAAAGTATTAAAAATGATAATATAATCTACAAGAAAGCGCTACCAAAAAGCATCTCTTGAAGGCTCCCTTTACACAAGGGAGCCTTTTTTGTAAGTGTTGGTTTTATAGAATTTACTTGATATTTTGGGAGAGTGATAAAAAAACGGATTATTGGATATGCCGTGATTGTGGAACGAAAAATATACCAACGAGTATTCTTTATAAAGATTGCGATGAATATAAATAAAGTTGTTGCCGCTTGCTATTGTGAGCGGTATTGTTTTTTCAAAAATTGACAAAATTCGATTTTTATGATATACTTTCTGTAATAATGCCATTCTGAAAGGATGATTCGAAATGTTTGGAATAAGACCCGACGGAAAAGCGACTAAAGATATAGACCCGATTATAAGAATGACCTCTCATATTATGCCCAAGAGATATGATGCACAGGTTTTCGTTAAAAGAGAAATTGATTACGATATAATAAAAGAGTATCTCAACAAAAAAAGAGAACAGGGAATAAAACTTACTCATATGGATGTTTTTATAGCGGCGTATATAAGAGTTGTTAAAAAGTATCCCGCATTTAACCGCTTTGTTGTTAACAGAAAAATATACAACAGAAATGAGCTTACTGTATCTCTTGCGATTTTAAAGGATATGGTAGACGGAGAAATTGTTGAATCTACCATAAAGGTCAAATTTGACGAAAATGATACGATTTTTGATGTCAGCCGTAAACTGAATGAAGAGATACAAAAAAACAGAGAGCCGGACCAGAAAAATTTTACCGATAAACTGGCAAAATTTTTCCTTTCAATTCCTCTCATACCGGGAACTGCAGTTGGTTGTGTTAAATTGCTTGATAAAGTTGGCTTGCTTCCCAAGGTGATTTTAGATGCACTTCCATTTCATACAAGCCTGTTTTTAACGAATATGGCATCTATAAGAATGAATTATGTTTATCATCATATCTACGATTTCGGAACAACAAGTGTTTTTGTATCCATAGGAAAGAAAGAATCTAAACTCGATATGGATAAAGAGGGCAATGTATTTAAAAAGAATGTTATGCCTCTCGGAATTGTTATAGACGAAAGAATATGCTCAGGTGCGGGATATGCAAGAGGCTTCAATTATTTTGAAAGACTTCTTAAGAATCCAGAATGTCTGGAAATTAATGAATAATATTAAGGGGCTGTAAAAAAACTTGCGTTTTTTTACAGCCCCCTTTTAATGTCACATAAGTAATTTCATAGCTTCAACAGCGCATTTAATGGCTTTTTCAGATGAATGACAGATTGTATCAGCAAGACCGAGTCTGCTTCTTTCTGCGTTCCATAGTGCAGTAAGAACACTTCCCATTCTAACACCTCTTACAAGTCCTACCGAAAATAGTGCGGCACATTCCATTTCGGAAGTAAGGCAGCCGCATTTGATATAAGCTTCCCAGTTTTTAATGAGTTTGTCTGAGATTGGCATTGTTTCGGGTGCGGTTTCTCCGTAAAAAGAGTCTTTCGAATGTATTACACCGATATGATAACGGTCGCCCTCTTTATCGGTGCAGAGTTTTTCTGCGCTTTCTTTCAATGCGCAGATAACATCAAAATCCGCAACAGCGGGATAATTATCCGGAAGATATTCGTGGCTTGTTCCTTCTGAACGGGTTGCCGCGGATGCGATAACAATATCTCCGCCCCGAACACAGTCTTTCATTCCGCCCGAGGTGCCTACTCTTATAAATGTATGCGCTCCTGACTGGATAAGCTCTTCCGCCGCTATTGCCGCAGACGGACCGCCAATACCTGTGGAAACAGCACTTATTTTTTCTCCGTTAAGATATCCGGTATAGGTAACATATTCTCTGTTTTGGGCGACTTTTTTTGGATTATCGAAATATTCTGCTATTTTAGGAATCCTCCCGGGGTCACCTGCGAGTATAACATATTTGCCTATATCGTCGCTTGTTATATCAAGGTGGTATTTTCTTTCTGTATCTGTTAATGCCATGTTATTTCACTCCTATTGTTGCCGCGTATTCGGTAGGCGACATACCTGTTATTTTTTTGAACTGTCTTGAAAAATGGTGAATGGTTTCATATCCCAGACAGTCTGCAATTTGTGTAAAATTCATTGAACTTTCCCTTATAAGAATTTTTGCTTCTTCGATTTTCAGTTTTCTGAAATATTCCATAACTCCCATTTGGGTATTTTCTTTGAAAATGCTTTTTAGTTTAGTCTGGCTTATATTTAAGTTTTTGGCAACACTTTCAAATTTTAACGGAACCGATATATTGTCTTTTAAAAAGCTTTTTACCGAAGCTATAATTTCGTCTGCAGTATTTCTTGACTGAATGCTTTTGAAATCTATTTTAAGATAATCCTGTTTTCTTATCAGGGAAATTAAAAGCTGTTCCAAAGATATTTTAATCATTTGTTCGCAAGCCAGATATTCACACACTTTGCGGCGCTTTAGTTTTTTTAAAAGCGGATTTGATATATCCGAAGAAAATGCCCTTTCAGCCTCTTTTATTATAACCGATAAAAGCTCTTTTTCTTTCTGGTTTAAGAAAAATGTTCTCTCGTTGAAAAACTCCATAGAAGAAGAGTTGCACTCAAATGCAATAATAACAAGGTTGGGTGCAACTATATTATCCGCCTTTAAATGATGAAATTCCAATGGCTTATGAAAGGCGATTTCTCCTTGAGTAAGAGATTGCCAGTTGCCGTTTCTTGAGATATCCACTCTTCCGCGGTCAACATATATAAGCTCCCAGAAATTATGAGCTTCTCCCGAAAAATAAAAGTCTTTGGAATATTCAAAATAATGAACGGTTACTATTTTTTTAATTGAAAAAGTTTCGTTTAATAAAGTTTTTATGTAGTCCATATTGAAATTATAACACATTCTGACCGAAAAATCAAATATTATGTCTGAAATGATAAATAAATTTTTGTTTGTATGATTTATAATTTGAACAGGGAGTGTGAAGAAAATGAATTTTGATTTTAAAAAAATATCCAATCAGTTTGAGATTGAAGGGGAAATGATTTCCTGTGAGCCTTACGGTGAAGGTCATATAAACTTAACCTTTCTTCTTATAACAGATAAAGCAAAATATATTCTGCAGAGAATAAATTCCTCTGTTTTTAAAAATCCTGAAAAGCTGATGGAAAATATTGCAGGTGTTACCGAATATTTAAGAAAAATAATAGAAAAAAACGGCGGAGATACAATGAGAGAAACTCTCACACTTATTCCCGCAAAAGACGGAAAAACTTTTTATAAAGACGAAGAAGATAATTACTTCAGAGTTTATATTTTCATAGACGATGCTGAAACCTATCAGGTTGTTGAGAAAAAAGAAGACTTTTATAATGCAGCAAGTGCTTTTGGTAAATTCCAGAATCAGCTTGCCGATTATCCCGCAAAAGAGCTTTTTGAAACAATTTATAATTTCCATCATACACCATGGAGATTTGAAAATCTTAAAAAAGCAGTTGCTGAAGATAAGATGGGAAGATTAAAGGAAGTTGAAAAAGAAGTTGAGTTTGCTCTTTCCTATCTTCCTAAAGCATCAATCATAACAGATGCGCTTGCTTCGGGCGAAATTCCAACAAGAGTTACTCATAACGATACCAAGCTTAATAATGTTATGATAGATAACAAAACAGGCAAAGGAATTTGTGTAATAGATTTGGATACTGTTATGCCCGGCTCACTTTTATATGATTTCGGCGACTCTATCCGTTTCGGAACAAATCCTGCATCCGAAGATGAAAAAGACCTTTCAAAAGTATATATGGATGTTGAGCTTTTCGAAGCTTATACCGAAGGATTTTTAAGCGAGCTTAAAAGCTCCATAACAAAAAAAGAAGCAGAGCTTTTACCGCTCTCTGCTCAGATTATGACTTTAGAGTGCGGAATAAGATTTTTAACCGACTATCTTGAGGGAGATACTTATTTCAGAATTCATTATGAAGATCAGAATCTTGACCGCACACGCACACAGCTTAAGCTTGTTTACGATATGGAACAGAAATTCGACGAAATGAAAAAAATCGTTGAGAAATATATGAATTAAAACATATTAAAACATATTAAAAGAGAAGTGACCCTTGAACACATTTTAAATCTGCATTCAAGGGTCACTTCTCTTCTATTTTGATATCTAACATCATTTTTAATCCTCGCTTTCGTAGTCTGGGGAAAACTTATGTTTTTAAGAAACTCAAAATCCTTAATCATATGAAGATGTCAGCCTGGTTTTGTAATAACTTAAAATCTATATAAAAATCTATATAAAACGTAACATCGTCATGTTTATTAACTTATTAACACTTCATATAAATAAGGAACTTACATTCTCACCGGACTCACCTTCTTTTTGTTTTTTTTCTTTCTTTTTTCTTTTGTTTTCTCTCTTGTTGTACTTATAATATAGCATATAAATTTCCCATTTTCAATTGACAAAATATCAAAAAACAAAAGAGCAGATTTGTTCAAAAAACAGAAATTGTTTTGTTAAATCAAGTTTTTATTTACATTGGCAATATATGTATGTTATAATTATAATGTTGGGTGTTAAAAAAGGGGCTGTGAAAAATTCGTTTTTTACATCCCGTTTTTTATAAAAGGAGATTTAACTATGATATTAAAAGATAAAAAAATTGTTTTTTTAGGAGACAGTATAACAGAGGGTGTAGGAACAAGCGGAGATGATAAAATTTATCACGCACTGCTTAAAAAAGAAGCAGAGCTTAAAGATGCTGTGAACTACGGAATAAGCGGAACCCGTTATGCGCTTCAGAAAGGCACACCCCAAAGACCAAAGGATGATTATGTAGATATAAATTCATTCTGCGAAAGATTTGATAAAATGGATAACGCTGCAGATGCTGTTGTTGTGTTTGGCGGTACTAATGATTATGGTCATGGCGATGCTCCCTTAGGGAAATTCGAAGATAGAACTCCCGACACTTTCTATGGTGCCTGCCACTATTTATACAGCGGGCTTATAAAAAAATACCTTGGAAAACCCATTGTTATTATGACACCATTACACAGATCAAACGAAACTTCTGATACAGGAGTTAAGTGCGGCGGTGAAATACTCAAAGTATATGTTGAGGCAATAAGAGAAGTTGCTGAGCATTATTCTCTTCCTGTTCTTGATTTGTATGCGGCATCGGGACTTCAGCCACAGGTTGAAGAAATAAAAAATGCGTATATTCCCGATGGACTTCATCCAAACGATGAGGGGCATAAAATAATAGCTTATAAGCTTAAAAAGTTTCTCGAAACTTTATAAGAGGTGCAGGATATGAAAAACATTTCGGATATAGATACTAATTTTAAGGTTGGCGCTAGCCTTAATAAAGAAGATATTAAATTTTATAATGCAGAAGAAACTCCTTTTAAAATATACGGAGTTTTTAAAGAAAACGGCAAATTCAGAAGAATGCCCGAAGAAGTTGCTAAAAATGTCAGTGAGGGTGTAGCATATCTTCATTCAAATACTGCGGGCGGAAGAGTGCGGTTTAAAACTGACAGCAGTTATGTTGCCATATCCGTATCTATGGCAGAGGTGGGGAAAATGCCACACTTTGCTTTTACAGGCTCAATAGGCTTTGATTTATATGCAGATGATGTCTATTCCGGCACATTTGTTCCGCCGGTTACCATAGAAGACAGCTACGACAGTTTAATAGATTTAAAGACAAACGAGCTTCGTGAAATCACAATTAATTTTCCTCTATACAGCGGTGTCAAGGAGATTTTTATAGGACTTTCAAAAGATGCTGTTGTATCTAATGCAGAGCCTTATGTTAATGAAAAGCTTGTTGTTTTTTACGGCTCTTCAATAACTCAGGGCGGATGTGCATC
>JAZOOC010000169.1:0-6667 GCA_045654825.1 Clostridia bacterium
TATCAGTGTTATATGGAAGCTTAATTGTTGCAACAGGTGTTTTTCCTTCTACATAGGTATTATAGTCGGATCCGACTTTTATACCTGCACATGTAGATGATGAAGCGGTACGCTCTACTTTTGCTGCTTCAGTATTCCAATTAAATGTATCTGGAAGACTTAATACTTTAACAGTCATTTCTGATATTCCGGTACCCTTTTCATCTTTCAAAGTTAACATCATTTTACCTTTCATATTAAGAGTAAATCCGGTATATTCATCGATATTTTCGTTATCTTTAAATTGTGAAATATCAATTTTCAAGAAATTTGTTGTTATACTGCCGGCAGAGCTATGAATAGTAAACTGATAAGCATTATTAGACATCTTATTACAAGAAGAATTTGAACCAAGATACTCTATATTAACATTGTTGGTTATTGGTTCATCTTTAATGAGTTCTACAAAATTAATTGTATATGTTTCAGTGTTTTCGCCATTTAAAGATACAATATTGATTATTGCACATTTTGTTTCTTCTGTTGCCTGTGTAACAGTAACAGTTGCACCTTCAATTTCAGGAGTTGCAGAAACTAAAGGACAAGCTTCACCGGGTCTGATATAATATGTGTAAGCACCATCAGTTAAATCTTCTTTTGCGAAAGCTTTATCCCCGATTGTGAAGGAAGAAATTTCGGCATTTGATAGGTATGCTGTGCTTTCAAAATATGAAATAAATGATGAGGTATTATTAGCATAAGTAAATCTTGTATTTCCTTTATCTCTTAACTGAACAGCTATTACAGGTGTTAAATTACCATTTGCTATACAAGTTCTGACAAACTCAGTTATTTCAAATACACAAGATCCCGGAGAAGTATTACTATATGCTTCTGTGGACTCATTGTATTTTCCGGAACCATCAAATGAACCGTTTATATATCCTATTGAAGTTGCAAAAGCTGATTTACCGGTTAATAAAGTTTTTAAATATGATGTTGATAAATTATCCTTCCAGTTAACAATACCATCTACTGTAACAGTTGTTGTTACATCAGTTGTTACATCAAATAACTGAAGTCTGTTATCTATTCCGCCATCATAACGACCATTATAAATATTCATAAATACAGGTTTAGATGTATCAATATTGGTTAATTTTGATAAGTCAAGCTGTAATAATACCGGAGCATTATAAGTCATACCTGTATTACCAAACATTACATCTTCATTACTATCAGTTTTTAAAACCAACCCATGAGCAACGCCACTCTTTTTATTATCTGCCAATTGATTATTATAGTATAAATAATCATCTAAAACCTCAGAATCTGTAGAAGTTATTTTATTTGAATAACCATTTATTACTAAACCATCATAGAACTGTATATTCTTTGTAGGCTCTGCAAAATTGATTGTATAAGTTGCAACATTCTCTCCATTTAATGCCGTTATATTAACAGTAGCACATTTAGTTTCAACAGTTGCCTGTGTAACATTAACTGTTGCACCTTCAATTTCAGGTGTTGCTTCTACTGTGGGATAAGCTTCGCCTGTTCTTATATAATAAGTATAAGCTCCGTCAACAAAATCAGCTTTTGTTATTTTATCTTCTCCGATTGTAACTTCATCAATTTCTGCATTTGAGAGATAAGAATAATCCTTATGATATGAGATAAATGAACTTACGGAATTATTAAAGTTAAATCTGACATATCCTTCTGCGCTGAGATAAACAGCCACTACCGGATTTGTTATATTATTCTCAAGACAAGCTTTAACAAAGCTTGTAATATCAAGTATGTTACATCCGGACTGGTTGAAAACATATTCAGAAGATTCTGTATATTTGTTCTGGTTAGCATATGAACCATTTATAAATGCCAATTCGGTTGCAACAGGTGTTTTTCCTGATATGTAATCAGTGTGTAATGTTGTTTCAAGATATTTAGTAGATAAATTTGCCCAGTCAACATTAGCATCTGTTACATCATATAACTGAACATCATTATCTGTTCCTGCATCATCACGAGTATAATAAAGATTCATCATTACAGGTTTGGAAGTATCAATATAGGTTAATTTTGATAAATCAAGCTGTAAGAGAGCAGGACCGTTGGTATAATCACCTGAACCGATTGTTTTTATCGTACCAACCGGAGTGTTCGCAGCTGCACAATTACCTATACCGGCTGATTTGTTTGAATCATCAACATAATAATATTTAACAAAATCATTAAGATTGTTTTTATCGTTACTTGATATAATATTCGCATAACCATTTGACACAACACCATTAACAAATTGAATAGTTGTAGGTTCTACAAAATTAATTGTATAAGTTGAAGTATTTTTACCATTTGCAGATACTACATTAACAGTAGCGCTGTTAGTAGTCTTAGTAACTGTAACCTGAGCATTTTCAATTTCAGCTACTGCAGAAACTTCAGGACAAGCTTCCCCTGCTCTTAAGAAATATGTATATATTCCATTTTCAAAATCAGATTTTGCTAATTTTTTGGTTCCTACTGTAATTTCAGAAATTTCAGCATTTGAAGGAGCCATGTCATATTCAGAATATTTAAGCTTGGGAGCATAAGCATAGTCTTCATTGCCTTCTATATAATATCTGAAGCTTGCATCATTTTTATTATTAACATTTGTGCAGTCGGGAGCCAAAATAACATAAGCATACTGCTCATTATTCTTTATTGCATTATAAACAGCAGGAGTTATATTAAAATCATACCATCCGTAACCTGCGTTTTCTATTATTTCTGTTGCTATAGGAGTTTTACCTGTTACATAATTATCGTAATCTTCGCCGTTTGAAGTGCTTCCTTTTTTGGAAAAGTCATATTGCTCATTATTCGGTATTCCTTCTTTTTTAACTCGTATAGCCTTTTCTTCGTCCCAGTTAAATGACTGAGGCAGCATAAAGGTTCTTATGCTCATAAAGGATGAGGTGCCTTGCACATCACCATAAAGACTAAGCTTGATATCTCTTGTTAAATCAGCTTTATCTTTTATATCCGAAATATCAATTTTAAAGAAGTTAAGCCAGTTGTACCCTGTTGTATAGCCGTGTACAAAGATTCTTTCCTGTTTAAGACCATTACCTGTTGTTAATGCTCTGTAAGAAGTATCAAGAAATTCAATTTCGGGTGTTGCTTCAGCAGCTTTAACATCGGGAAGACTTGCTGTTTTATCAACTGTAAATTCTTCTCCCTCGATTTTCTCACCGTTACTTTTCATATAAGGAGTTGCTGAAGCAAGCTCTGTTCTGCTTCCTTTAAAGGCTATACCAAATCTTTTGGTTTCCTGAACATGGTTAAGCTTACTGTCTTCGATTTTATATTCTGCGTCGTTAACAATAACACCGATTTCATCAAAATCGTCTGTTAAATCCGCACTTCCCATAAGCACGGTATATTCTTCGCCGTCAATTTCAGCTGTGAATGTATAGTCAATATAAACAGCTGCAAAACTGCCGAGCGAAAGGGATAAAATAAGAATTAATGCCAATGCCGGGGTTAAAAATTTCTTTGCTTTGTTCATTTAACTCTCTCCTTTAATTTTTATATGATAAATGAATTAATCATTTATTTCGATTGTTAATGTAGGTGCATTCTGAGATGCAATGTAGTAATAAAATACCAAATATTTTACATTTTTGGAAGAAAGCTGATCTTTTTGAGCAGCATCGCCGCCAAATACCATATAGGCATAATCATCATCTCTTTCAAGTGCTGCACTTACAATTGATGATATATCAAGGGAAATCATATGGAAATCGTTCTTACCTGAGATATTATTAAACGAATGTGATCCGGTTGCTACAGGAGTTTTTCCGGCAACATATGTTTTATAGTCAGTACCATCACCTGAACCCGCATATCCTGAATAATTATTGGAAATACGAGTTGTTACTTCAGTATCCCAATCAAACGATTCGGGAAGAGAATATACATTAACAGTAACACTATCCATATCTGATGTTTTTGATGTATCGCTTAAAGTTCTTTGCATCTTAGCATTCAAATTAAGAATAAATCTGGTATTTTCATTGATATACTCAATTTCTTTAAGAGAAGAAATATCAAGTTTTAAGAAATTGGTGGTAATCTGATTATCAACTGTACTTAACATAAATCGGAAAGCTGCTGTATTACCACTGCTCTGACTACACTTTGCATTTGATCCCATATAAGAAATAGTCGGTGTTATTGTAGTTTTGTTAGACATTTTAAAAGTAACAGTATATACAATTTCTTCTTCAGTTTCTGTATTTTTAATAGTTACTTTAGCAACAGGATTTGATTCAGTTGCCTGAGCAACAGAGAGCTCAATATAAGGATGGTCAATAACAGAAGCTGTAACTTCTTTAGGCTCGGTTACACCGAAAGGAAGTTCATAAGTATAATTTTTAGTATTCTTATCAAATCCGTCAACAAGAGTTCCGTCTACTTTAATTTCTTCAAGTGCTTTTGAGAAATCAACAAAATTAAACTTATATGTAAGCGAAGATGAGTTGTCTTTAGAAGTTAAAACAACTGTTGCAGTTTTACCATTTTCTGATGTGGTAATAACCGGAGTTGAACTTTTAGCTCCTATACCTAAAAGTTCCCACTCAAATGAAGGAGTAATATCTTCCATTACAACGAAATCATATTCATAAACATCTTCTTTGATTTCAACATTTCCAACACCGTTGATATATACGCTCTTAGCTGCAACAAAGGTTGTGGGTTTTAAGAAATCGACTATTAAATAATAAGTATCTTTTTTACCGTCAGCAGATGTTGCTCCACCTAATGTAATAGTTTTTGTAGCACCTTCTTCAACTACAAAACGTTTTCTATAAGCCGTTTTGGGTTGAGTTGCTGCTGTATTTCTTATTATTGAAGTGTTGTAGCTTGAATCTAATTTTTCATATCCCTGAGTTACAATCCAATCTGTTGCATCGTGAACATCATAAACATAAACATCAGCTGATCTGTCTATTGTGAAAAATCCTGTCTCTGCATTTCCTTTGGTTTTATCTTGATGGATAGCTGCATTATTAAACAAGCTTAAATTAGGCTGAATAACTTTCTTTCCAATCAAGGAATCTGGTATATCAACTAAATAAAATCTACCTGATGTTGAAATAGCTCTATCCACGAAAATTTGTGTAGCTGAGGTTGGTAAAACAGTATTATACGCTATGGTAGAATCAACAGTCGGATCTTCTCCTTCTTTATATTGAGGTTTTTTTGCATCGTTTATACCCATAGTTATTTTGGCATTACTGTTATCTAACTGATAAGCATCAGTAATTTTGCCTTCAGGAAGTTTTAATGAAAGAACATAGTTCTTAACATCTCCGTTCTGAGCTGTAACCTTAATGTTTACATCCTGAGGAATTGAGGTTATAGCATCTACTTCCACTTTTGCCGAAGAATCCTTTGCTATGGGAGAAATGTTTGGAGTATGGCTGATTGAGTTGTAATCAAGAGTCATATTATCCTTAATTTCAATCTCTTTTCCGTCCACATAAAGCTTTTCAAGTGAATTTTCAGAAGCTACAGCTCCGCTGAATATTCCGCCAGAAGCTAAAGCTTTTCCGCTTTTTAAGCTATCCCATACAAATGTTTCAACCAAAACACCTGTTGTATCAGACGGAATGGAAACTGTACCCGAAATATCAGCGGGAATTTTATTCATTAATGTTCCGCTTGTCTGATAGTGAGAAGAATACGCTCCGTTTTTTGTTACCAGAACCAAAAATGTATATTCCTGGTTTTCATCGAATATCTGTTTTAGCTTGCAGCTTACACCTAAGCTCCCCCCTGCCGGCAGGGTATTTGCTGAATAAGCAAAATCAGTTACCGAAACCTTAAGAGATGATGTTTCGGAAGCAAGTGAAGTAAAACAAAACAGAAGTAATAGGATTATTACTGAAGTTATAATTTTTTTCATACATTCACCCCATTATTTTTTATAAAACTTCATTTCCTTTATAACCAGCCAGTTATTGACTACATTACCCTTGGAAACAATTTTAAAATACTTAGCATTCTTTCCGACAGGATAGTCAACATAGCCTATGGTAAATCCGGTGTTGCCGGATGATGCCAATTCATAATTTACTCCGTCAGATGATACATAGAATTCATACCTGTAATCTTTTGCTGAACCGTCGTTCCAATAAATGGATACATAGTCAAGGAATTCTTCCTTTTCAAATTCATAAACAAGTGTACCGTTAAGAGTATCGCAACCTGCAAGTGTACCCAAATCTCCGTCATGAGCCATATATGGAAAGTAAGTATAATAGTATCCAGTTCCAGTTGCGTCTATAACTTTAATTCTATTTTCATCATCAGAATTAACCAGCATATCTTTAGCTCTTTCGAAAGAATTTCTGATCCATAAAATATTTGAAACTGAGTCTAATGTGCAGGTTATTCCGAACACTTTTGATATAATTGATCTGTGAATATAGTATTTATTATTAAGATACACAGGGGTATAATTAACTTTTATTTCCGTTGTTTCTTCGGAATTATTTAATTTCTTCAATACTTTCTTCTCTTTTAATAAAAATGTGTATTCGTTATCTTCAAATACTATATTGATTTTGTCTTCGCCTACAGAGTATTGATAATATTTACCATCCATTATTGAAAGCATTTTTTCAAAAGG
>JAZOOC010000170.1:0-6466 GCA_045654825.1 Clostridia bacterium
TCTTCCTAAGACCGCTTGGCCTCCGACTTTAAAGCAGCAGAAGAATTTGCTGTTCAGTATATTTTAAACGATAATTCAAGCGAAAAAGACTGGGAAGAATTCTATGATAAATTAGCTAAAAAAGATGTTGACAAAGTATTAAAAGCATATAATGATGCTCAGAAAGTTTATGATTCCAGAAAGAAATAATAAATTTTTAAGAAAGGAATTGTTAATATGAAAAAGATTTTAACAGTTTTACTCGCATTATCAATTTTATTAACTTGTGCAACGCCTGTAAGTATTGTATCTGCCGATTCAACATATGTTGAAGTAGCAAATGCAGCTGACTTTCTTACACAAGTTAGTGCTAATGCAGATATCAAGCTTACAGAAAGTTTTGATCTGGGCAACTGGACACCCGTTGCTTATTCAGGTAAATTAGACGGTAACGGAAAAACTCTTACAGTTAATGTTTCAGGCGTTTCAACAACAGCCTCTTCAGGCGCGGGATTATTCTCCAATTATTCAGGAGTTGAGATTAAAAATCTCACTATAGACGGAACTGTTTCTGCCTCAGGCGGTCGTGTCGGTGCTCTTGCAGGTGTTATAACTTCATCTGCTGGAGCGGTCATAGATAATTGTATCAACAAAGCAACTGTAACTGATTCTACCAGTGCTAACTGGTGGTTGTTGCATGGTGTTGGCGGTTTAATCGGAACAACCGACAGTGCAGGCGGTGCTAGCGGCTGGGGTAATGTTGCAGTAAAATTAACAAACTGTGTAAACGAAGGTACAGTAACAGGACCGAATAATGTTGGAGGTCTTGTGGGCGTTCTTGCTAACAAATCTTCAATTGATTGCTCGTCTAACAAAGGCTCAGTTACAGGACGCGGAAATGTCGGCGGACTTGTAGGAAGAAACTTTGGTGCAGTAACTTGCTCCTATAATCTTGGTAATATAGAAAAGCTTGATAAAAGTTCCTTATATGGTGCAGGCGGATGTATTGGTATAAATGAATATCAAGGTATTAATGCTTCTTATAATGCTGGTTTGATAAAGGCTCCTGCGGATAACGCCGGTGTTATTTCTGCTGGTGGTATCGCAGGATTGATCGGTGCAACTGCTACCTATTCATACATCAGAAACTGTTATAACGTTTCAACTAGAAATATCTGTCCTATTGTATCGGAAACAAATAGTGTACTTACTGTTAATAACTGTTATTATCTTACTCTTGATGGTGAAGAATATGATAATATAAACCCAACTGAAGAAGGAACAACTGCAACAAAAGCGCTTACAATGGAAAGTATGAAAACAATTAATGCGCTGACTGCAGCAGGGTTTGTAACATCAACAAACAATTACTATTTTCCGCAGATAACTGGTAATATAAATAATCTCGAAGGTTTGTATACAGTTTATGTTTCCACAGCAAACGGAACAGCAAGTCCCATTATAAGCTATGTTAAAAATGAAACAAATATAAGCATAGATTATAAAGCAGACGAAGGATTTAAGCTTGCAAAAATTACTGTAAATAATGCTGATTGGACAGGAAACTTAAAAGACACAGAATCAGGAACACTTAGATATATTATAAAAGCAGACACTGATATTTCTTTCGATTTTAGTGACGGAACAACCGATGACGGAAACGATGAAGAAATTCCCGAGGGATATATTGCTGTTGCTTCTGAAGCGGACTTTCTTGCAAATGTAAAGGCAAACGCAAATATTTATTTAACCGACGATATTAACCTCGGAAGCTGGACTCCCGTTGCTTATTCCGGTAATCTCAACGGTAACGGAAAAACTATTACAGTTAATGTTTCAGGAGTTTCAACAACAGCTTCTTCAGGTGCGGGATTGTTCTCAAATTATTCAGGAACTGAGATTAAAAATCTCACTATAGACGGAACAATATCTGCTTCGAACGGACGTATCGGTGCTCTTGCAGGAATAGTTTCAACAACTGCTCCGGTAACTTTTGAAAACTTAGTAAACAAAGCAACCGTAGAAGATCCAACTACTGCAAGCTGGTGGTCGTATTCCGGTGTCGGCGGCTTAATCGGAACAACCGATAGTACAGGCGGTGCAGGCGGTTGGGGAAATGTTGCGGTAACATTAATAAACTGCCGAAATGAAGGAGCGGTATCAGGAACCAATTTCGTTGGAGGTCTTGTTGGGGTTCTTAACTATTACTCTTCAATAAAATATTCATCGAATAAAGGCAATGTCACAGCCCGCGGTAATGTAGGCGGACTTGTCGGAAGAAACTTTGGTGCAATAACATTTTCATATAATATCGGAAATATAGAAAAAATCGACAAAGGCGCCTCATACGGTGCCGGAGGATGTATTGGTATAAATGAAGTCAAAGGTACTGACACTTGCTATAATGCAGGTTCAATCAAAGCACTAGCAGATGCAAATGGTGTTATCTCTGCAGGAGGTATTTCAGGCTTATTTGGAACAAATACGGCGGCTTATATCAAAAATTCTTATTCTGTTGCAACAGGCAATATCAGCCCTGTTGTATCGGGAACAAATATGCATACAGTTGATAACTGCTATTATCTTTCTTCTGATGCTGACCACGAAGACGGAATTCAAGGTACAACTGCCTTAACTCTTGATGCCATGAAAGATAATAAAGCTCTTGGCACATCCTTTGAACCTTCTTTGAACAATTATTATTTCCCGCAGATAGTTGGAAATACAAACGACCTTACAGGGCTCTGTCAGGTTGTTGCTTCCGCAATAAACGGAACAGCAATTCCTATGGTTAGTTATGTAAAAGAGGGAACAGCTGTAAATATCAATTATTCAGCAAACGAAGATTTAATTCTTAAAAACATAATGGCAAATAATGTTGCCCTGACAGACAGTCCTAAAAATGCTTCCGGAACCTACAGCTATAAACCCTTAGAACATACTGAACTTGTATTCAACTTTGGAAGCGAACACAACCTTATTAAAGACGAAAAAGATTTCCTTGAAATTAAAAATGCTCCTTCGGCTTCCTATAAAGTAACACAGAGCTTTACATTAGGAAGCGAAGAGAAACCTTTCGAGCCTTTTGATTTTTCAGGAACACTTATTGCCGATGCTGAAAATATGCCTACTATTACGGTTTATGTAAACAATACCGATACAACAAAACCTGCCGGTCTGTTTGCAACTGTAACAGGCAATGTAATTATCAAAAACATTAAAGTTGCAGGTACAATTATAAGCAAAGGCAACAGTGTTGGTGGTATAGCCGGTAAAGCTGATGGTACAGCTACAGGAAGTGAAATTTCCAATTGTATCAATACTGCAACAATTACTTCTGATGGCGACTATGTTGGCGGTATTATCGGAGAAATGCCAAATTGGACCAATAAAGTTAAATTATCCAATTTAAGAAACGAAGGAAATATCAGCGGTGCGTCTTATGTTGGCGGTATCGCAGGTATGAATAAAACCGCAATAACACTTTCTTCAAACATTGGCGAAGTTACATCAAATGCTGGCGGACAGGGAGTTGGAGGAATTGTTGGACGTTGCTATAAAGATGTAACTCTGAGCTATAATACCGGTAAAGTTGCCGCAAGTGCAAATGTTGGTGGAATATGCGGTAGTGTTGATGAAGATAACATTAAAATTTCAAATTCCTATAATGTAGGAACTGTTGAATCAAGATGGGACGGCGGAGAGGCGTTTGGAATCACTGTTGCCAAAAAAACAGGTCTTGTTATTGAAAACTGCTATAATTTAGGCTCTGTTTTAAATGTAACTGCAGGTAATTCAACAAAAGGTGTTGCTTATGACTCACCCAATAAAATTACCAAGGCAGCAACAACTGCATCCTGCGAAAATTGTTATTATCTTGCATACAACAAAGCAGTTGATAATATAGAGGGAACAACAGCTCTCAATGCAGAAGAAGCTAAATCCTTCGGTACTGAAGGCAGTGTGTTTGTTCTTAATAACAATTTCACAAAGTCAGCCGGATTCAGCTATCCTGACATCGTTGGAAATGAAAATACAAACAACTTTGAAATTTATACATTAGATGTAACAGTAAATAACGATGAATTAGGAACCGTTGTTCCTGCGGGAATAAAATATATCCTTGAGGGTGAAGAAAACATAATTGATTGCGCTCCTGTTGAAGGATATACAGTAGATGAAGTTTATTTAAATGATGAATCTTATGATTTTGAGGATTGGGAGTTCTATCTTCCCAAAGCAAAATGCAATCAGAAAGTTGAGATTAAATTCGATATCGAGATGCCCGAAGTAGTAACATTATCTTTTGAAGGCGATCTTTTATATGGTGATTTATTACCAAAAATGAATATCAACGATTTTGTGAAAGTTATAAATAAAGATGCTGTTATTTTAGCATTGGCAACAATCGCTGAAGACAACTATAAATATAAAAGAGAAGATTTCGGATTTGTTATTTCTGACAATCCTGATGATATTTTTGAAAACGGAGCAGAAATAAGCCTGGCAGATAAATATTCCGTTGATACATCAGCTGTAGGTACAATAATTTGCGGAGAGGGTATCGAAAGCGGAAAAACATATTATATTGCCGCTTATGTAAAATTTGCGAACGAAGAAGATATCTCATACGGAAATGTTGTAGAATATACAGCAAAAAATATAAATAATACATCTGCAAACTAAAAATTTCAAAGAGGGGATGCAGGATATTTTGTATCCCCTCAACTTTGTTTATATACGGGGGAAATATGAAACGTATAATTTCTTTAATAATAACCCTTTTTCTGGCAGTAAGTATAATACCGAATATTGTTTATGCCGAAAGCGGAGATTATTACAAATTTTTTGAAGCCGAAGGCGGTATAATGGATAATGTGTATGCAGAAGCAAAGACAGACGATTTAACAGCTTCGGGAAATTCATATGTGAATTTTAAGAAATACAGCACAGTCTTATCTAATGCTTTTCCGGTTTTAAGTTATAATTTTAAAATTGATAAAGATGATTACTATTATATCTGGGTAAGAATAAAAGTTCCCAATGCATCGCAAGACTCGGTTTTTTTCGCTTTAAACAATACCTCTTATAAAAACACATATGCTCTTCCTCAGCACGGACAGAGCTGGTACTGGCATAAGCTTGAATATAAAAAGCTCGCTGCAGGGGATTATACCTTTGATATTTTTCCGCGAGAACCAACTTATATAGATAAAATTTTCATAACAAATATGAGGCTTTTTGTTCCCGGAGGAACAAATGAGTCCCCCGATGATGAACTTGTTCCATTTATCACACATCAGGGACCTGAATTTAAGCCAAAATCAGGTCATCCCCGTGTTTTATTCTCCTCTTCGGATATACCAAAGATAAAAGAAAATTTATCGGCTTCTGAAAACAGCAAGAATTATAAGAAATTCAATGATTATTTAACAAGTTCTTCATACAAAAATCAAACAGGAAAACTCAATGCAACAACTTCATCCAATTACAATGGCTATACTCTTGAGGTTATCGAAAGCCGTGCTTTTGATTATATAATAAATAATAATGAAGCATCAGGTATAAGTGCAATAAGCGCAATTAAAAATTATGTTGATACAATGGTTCTTGATTCTTCAAAATACAGCGGTATGTATAGCTATTCCGGTCAGGTTATTTATACTCTGGCAAAGGTATACGACTGGTGTTATCCATTGCTTACAGATGGTGATAAGAAACAGTTCCATAAAATGTTTATTTGTATGGCATTGACAACCGAAATAGGCTGGCCTCCTGATTCTGCTAACGGTGTTGCAGGGCATGATACAGAAACTCAGCTTATGAGAGATATGCTTGCTGCAGGAATTGCAATGTATGATGAATATCCGTATATATATAATAATGTAGCAGGAAAGTTTTTCGATGAATATGTTGATTACAGAAAAGATTTTATGTATGATGCCCGTGTGCATAGCGAAGGAGAACATTATTTTGCGGTAAGATACAGCTCTGAAATTATGGCTGCATTACTTATGAATGCTATTGATTATCCTGCGGTGTTCGGTGAAAACCAGCAATATGTACCTTACTGGATCCTCTATGCAAGACGCCCGGATGGATTTCTTTTAAGAAATGGAGATTCAATGCTTGATGCACAGAGTTCATCAAGCACCAATCCGTATTATAGTTTAAATTATTATGCTATTTTCCAGGCGGCAAATTATTTTAATGATCCGTATCTTAAAACCGAAGCTCTTGCTTCCAGCAAAATGTTCAATGTAAACTCTGCATACATTAATCAATCTTTATCGCCTGTTGAATTTCTTATATTCAATAAACCAGAACTTGAAGCGAAACCCTTAAACGAACTTCCGCTTTCAATGTATTTCCCTGCTCCTTACGGAGGAATGATCGCAAGAACAGGATGGCATCCCCTTGGAGAAAACGGATGGACTTCAAATAAAGCTTCGGACGCTGTTATTGCAGAGATGAAAGTTTCAGAATT
>JAZOOC010000171.1:0-1759 GCA_045654825.1 Clostridia bacterium
AGGTTAATCCCTTTTTCATTGAAATTTCAAGACTTTCTTTATTCATATAAGCAAGAGTTAAAACCTTGCCGTTTTCTGCATCGGTAACAATTGCAGGAATAAGACCTTTTTCATCGAATTTAAGTGAATTTACATCTATCATTTTATTATCTCCTTACTATTATATTCTTATTATGAAGTTCTTCTTTTAAGTCGGGAATTGCTATTTCTCCGAAATGGAACACAGATGCTGCAAGAGCCGCATCAATATCAGGAATTTCTTTGAAAAGGTCAATAAAATCAGCTACACTCCCCGCTCCTCCTGAAGCTATAACAGGAACATTAACTGCATTACATACAGCTTTTAACATTTCGATATCAAAACCTTTTTTCACACCGTCTGTATCTATGGAATTTACTACAACTTCCCCAGCGCCCATTCCGACGCATCTTTTTATCCATTCAATTGCTTCCATACCTGTGTTTTCCCTGCCGCCCTTTGAAAAGACAGTGAATTTACCATCAACTCTTTTTATATCAGCAGATATAACGACACACTGGTCACCGTATTTTTTAGCCGCTTCTTCTATAAGTGCCGGATTTCTTATTGCTCCCGAGTTAACACTTACTTTATCCGCACCGCAATTTAAAACTCTTTCGAAGTCATCAACGGTATTTATGCCGCCGCCAACAGTCAATGGAATAAAAATCTGTGATGCTACTTCTTTCAAGATATCAGTGAATAATTTTCTTTCTTCAAAAGATGCGGTTATATCATAAAAAACAAGCTCGTCTGCACCATTTTCGCTGTAAAATCTCGCAAGCTCTACAGGAGAAGACACATCTCCAAGCCCTTCAAAATTAACACCTTTTACAACTCTGCCGTTTTTAACATCAAGACAGGGAATAATTCTTTTGGTTATCATACTCTGCCCTCCGCTATTTTTATGGCTTCATCTATTTTGATTGCACCCTCATAATATGCTTTTCCGACAATCGCACCGTAAATATCCATTTTGGCAAGCTCTTTTATATCCTCATAGCTGCTCACTCCGCCCGAAGCAATAATATTCATATTACACTCTTTCGATAACTTTTTATAAAGCTCAAGATTAGTGCCTTTCATTGCTCCGTCTTTAGAAATATCGGTACATATTACAGTTTTTACACCTATATTTTCCATATCTTTTATAAAACAAGAGAGTGTAACCGATGTTGTTTCGGTCCAACCTTTAATTGCAATATTACCGTTATGTATATCTGCACCGACTGCTATTTTCTCTTTATATTTACAAACCGCTTTTTTTAAAAACTCTCTGTCTTTAATTGCAGCAGTACCTAAAATCACTCTTGATACACCTATGGAAATATATTTTTCAATTACTTCCATTGAGCGTATTCCTCCGCCAACTTCAATAAAAAGATTGGTATTATCAGCTATCTCTTTTATAACATCTATATTGGGAGTATCTCCGTTTTTTGCACCCTCAAGGTCAACAAGATGAAGAAATTTTGATCCGCTTTCTTCAAACTTTTTAGCAGTATTCAAAGGGATTTTATCATAAACGGTAATTTTATTAAAATCTCCTTTAAATAATCTTACCGCCTGTTTTTCATACAAGTCTATTGCGGGAAATATATTCATTAGTTAACCTGCCTTTCAAGAAATCCTCTTAAAATATTAAGTCCGGTTTTACCGCTTTTTTCGGGATGAAACTGGCATCCGCATATATTATCTTTTGCAACTGAGGCGGTTATTTCCTTTCCATACTCAGCGGTT
>JAZOOC010000172.1:0-2835 GCA_045654825.1 Clostridia bacterium
TATCCTGATATCCATGCTTTATTGAAAGCCTAAAAAGCTCCTCTGCTATCCCGAATGACACTTGGTTTCCTTCGCCATCGCAAATAGGAAGATATATTGTTATAAGACCTAATGTTGCAAGTCCGCCCAGGGCAAATTCTCTTTCGCACAAAATAACTTTTGCACCGCATCTTGCGGCGGAAAGAGCTGCTGATATTCCTGCAAAGCCTCCACCTGCAACCAAAACATCACATTTTGCTAATATTTTTGTATTGAGTTTTTCTTCTAAAAAATTCATAACCGCACCTCCATACCACAATTATATATTTTGAATTTTTATATTCAATACACATATCAAACAACTTGCACAAAACGAACATATTATTTTAATTGTCATTTACAAAATTATGTGATAAAATATGTGTTGTGAGGTGATATGATGTGAAAACAATAAAATTATGTGATAATGAATTATATATAAAATCAATCATATCAGTTGTCAAAAACGACTGGCCGAGACAGCTTATAAAATGTAATGGCAGAGAACGGGTACACAGTAAAACAGATTTGCTTATATACATTTCCAAGGGGAATGCTATATATGAATTTGGCGAAAACAAAAAAGCTGTTTCCTCAGGGGATATTGTGTATGTATCAAAGGGTTCAAGCTACATAAGAAATGTGGAAAGTGATGATTTTGCAACAATATATATAAATTTTTATTTTGATATTGGACATGATGAAAGACTTATTTGTGATGTCTATAAGAATGTTTTAAATGCAGATATAAATTTTAAAAAGTTATATAAGAAATGGTACCGGAATGATTCGTCGCGCATTTCATCATCTATGAGTATTTTTTATAGTATATATGCATCTATTGTTGATTCTGAAAGGTTAAACTACATTCCAACTCACAAAAGAATTCTTTTTGATGAGGCAGTTAAAAAAATACAGGACAATTATAATACTCAGGAATTTTCAGTATCTCAATTGGCCGGGGAGTCGGGAATGAGTGAGGTACATTTCAGACGCTTGTTTAAAAAAATATATAAAATCTCACCTCAGGAATATATGACAAATTTTAAAATAAATCGAGCCAAGGAGCTTTTGAAATATAGTGAACTTACAGTAAGGGAGGTATCTGATTTTCTTGATTTTTCGGACCCCTGCTATTTTAGCAGGATATTCAAAAAGAAAACTGACTACACCCCCTCTGAATACAGAAGCACCGGTGTGTGATTAGGTTAATTTGGACAAAGATATTGATGAGTTTTAATATTGATAAAATTAGTAAATTATGATAAAATCCAAATATATAAAATCAGGAGGAATACAAATATGGAAAATATTTTAGGTGTAATGCTTGATTGCTCAAGAAATGCAGTTATGACTGTTGAAACCGTAAAAAAATATGTGAGCATTTTAAAAAGGATGGGATATAATGCTTTGATGCTCTATACAGAAGATACCTACGAGGTTGAGGGTGAGCCATGCTTCGGCCATTTAAGAGGCAGATATTCCATAGGGGAAATGAAGGAAATAGATGCTTTCTGTGTAGAAAACGGAATTGAATTAATTCCTTGTATCCAGACCTTGGCACATCTTGAGAATATGTTTAAATGGACAAGCGAATATGGAGATGTTAAAGATTGCGATAACATTCTTCTTTGTGGTGAGGAAAAAACCTATGTGCTTATTGATAAGATGATTTCCACTCTTTCAAAATGCTTTACATCAAGAAAAATACATATCGGTATGGATGAGGCATACAGGGTAGGAACAGGAAAATATCAGGAACTGCACGGCATTGAGGACAGATTTGACATTATAAACAATCACCTGCACAGAGTTTGTGAAATATGTGATAAATACGGTTTTGAGGCTATGATATGGAGTGATATGTTTGTTAAGTTTGCAATGAATCTTAAGGATCAGTATGCAGATGCGGATGCTAATTTAATAAAAGAAAAAGCAGAGCTTCCAAAAAATGTTACTCTGGTTTACTGGGATTACTACAGCAAGGATTACAACAGATATAAAACACAGATAGAAAATCACAAGATTTTTGGCAGAAAGGTATATTTTGGCGGTGGTGCATGGACATGGAAAGGCTTTGCACCCGATAATAAATTCAGCATAGAAACAACAAAGCCTGCTATAAAGGCTTGCATAGACGAAAACATTGACGGTGTGTTTTTAACAATGTGGGGCGACAACGGCTCCGAATGTTCAAAGTTTGCTGTGCTTCCGGCTCTTATGTATGCTGCTGAAAGCTTTAAGGGTAACACCGATATGGATAGCATAAAGAGGAAATTCAAGGAAGTTGTCGGAGCGGATTTTGACGATTTTATGCTTATGGATGAATTTGATTATCTTGGCGGAAAGCACGAGGGAAGTGTAAGCAAATATCTTTTATATAACGATTTCTTTATGGGCTTAAGAGATTATGTCATTGATGAAAATGATTGCACACATTACGAAAAGCTCCTTGGGAAAATTAAAAATGTTAAAAGAGATAACGAATATTCATATATATTCGATACCTATGAAAAGCTTTGTGAAATTCTCACTATAAAATCAACTCTTGGTGTAAAAACAAGAAAGGCATATAAATCAGGGAATATAAAAAATGTGAAGGCATTAATACCCGATTATGATAAGTTTATGGAGCTTTTAGAAGAATACCACGTTCTCCATCAGACAAGATGGTTTAAAGAAAACAAGCCACACGGCTTTGATGTTCAGGATATACGTCTTGGCGGACTTATGGGCAGGGCAAAAAGCTGCCGCAACAGACTTAAGGATTTGACAGATGGTAAAATATCTTTAATTCCTGAATTGGAGGAAGATGTG
>JAZOOC010000173.1:0-1801 GCA_045654825.1 Clostridia bacterium
TTATGTTTCAACAAAAACTGCAGATAAGGACCATCACGATAAAACTGTTGCAGACGATTTCATCGAATCAACATATGATGAAAACGGTGTGTTTAACGGAATAACATTTAAAAATGATGATAAATTCAATTTCGCATTCGACTGCGTTGATGCGATTGCAAATAAAAATCCCGACAAGCTTGCAATGCAGTGGGTAGCAAACGATAAAACAGACAGAAAGTTTACTTTCTCGGATATGAAAAAGTATTCAGCTAAAACAGCTAACTATTTTGAATCCCTCGGTATCAAAAGAGGCGATACTGTAATGCTTGTTTTAAAAAGACATTATCAGTTCTGGTTTGCTATGCTTGCGCTTCATAAAATCGGCGCTATAGCAATTCCCGCAACCAATCAGCTTGTAGAGCACGACTTCACATACAGATATAAAGCGGCAAAGGTAAAAGCTATTGTCTGCACCGCAGACGGAAGTGTATCCGAAGAGGCAGAAAAGGCGGCAAAAGAATTTCCCGGAATGATAAAAATTCTTGTTGGCGGCAAAAAAGACGGCTGGAATGATTTCAATGTTGAAATGGAAAGATTCAGCACTCATTATGACCGCAAGGAAAATTCCCCCTGCGGAAATGACCCTATGCTTATGCTCTTTACCTCGGGAACAACAGGGTACCCTCGTATTGCAACTCATTCATATAAATATGCGCTCGGGCATTACCCGACTGCAAAACACTGGCATAATGTAAACCCCAACGGACTTCATTTCACAATTTCGGATACCGGCTGGGGCAAAGCTCTCTGGGGTAAACTTTACGGACAATGGCTCTGCGAAGCAGCAATATTTACCTACGATTTCGACAGATTCCATTCGGATGATATTCTTCCGTTGTTTAAAAAATATAATATCACAACATTTTGCGCGCCTCCTACTATGTATAGATTTTTCATAAAAGAAGATTTATCAAAATATGATTTATCTTCTATAGAATATGCAACAACAGCAGGTGAGGCATTAAACCCCGAAGTATTCAATCAATTCAAAAAAGCAACCGGACTTACCATTATGGAGGGCTTCGGGCAGACAGAAACAACTCTTTCTATCGCGAACTTCGTAGGAACAACTCCAAAAATCGGTTCTATGGGAAGACCCAGCCCGTTATATGATGTTGTGGTTTTAGATCCCGACGGTAACGAATGTAAAACCGGAGATGCGGGAGAAATCTGTATCCGCACAAAAGAGGGAACTCCCTGCGGACTCTTTATCGGTTACTATCTTGATGATGAAAAAACAAACGAAGTATGGCATGACGGATTTTATCATACAGGCGACCAGGCTACAATGGACGAAGACGGATACCTCTGGTATGTAGGCCGTATCGACGATGTAATAAAATCTTCGGGATACCGTATCGGACCTTTCGAGATAGAAAGTGTTATTATGGAGCTTCCTTATGTTCTTGAATGTGCAGTAACTCCTGTACCCGACGAAGTAAGAGGGCAGATTGTAAAAGCAACAATCGTTCTTACTAAAGGCAATGAAGGAACAGACGAACTTAAAAAAGAAATTCAGGAATATGTTAAAACACATACCGCACCTTATAAATATCCCAGAATTGTAGAGTTCGTTGAAGAACTTCCCAAAACTATAAGCGGTAAGGTAAGAAGAGTTGAAATCAGAAAAAATGATATAGAAAAAATGAATTAGAACTAAAAAGACTTGTCAATCGACAAGTCTTTTTAAGTTTAAGCATCTTTGCAACCGCGTTTATATACCGGAAGGTTTTTCTTGCATCAACTCAATTTTTAACAA
>JAZOOC010000174.1:0-2267 GCA_045654825.1 Clostridia bacterium
AATAAAATTTCTGCCTCTTTTAGCGGATATTCAGTTTTTATTAAAAGTTTGTTTTCTTCAAATTGCGCAGAGGTAATTTTTATGTTTGCATCAAATATCTGTATTTTTTCTTTCTTAGATATTGCATATAATTTTGACGCATGTTTGCCAACCAAAACAGAAAAACTATCATCAGTTTCAAACTGCTCACCGCTCCATACATCGGTAATAATATAATTACCCGGCAAAAGCTTGAAATCTTTAAGAGATATTTCATATTTCTTTTCTTCTTCACTAATATTAAATACACCAAAAGTCAGCAAGGCCATATATTTATTTTGTGATATCACGGAAAAATGAGGTGTTTTAAAATACATAATCTCCGGTATATGATATTCTTTTTTTCTGTAATCATAATTAACGAAATAAACATCCTGTCCATTATTGGGATTACATACAGCCTTTTTCAAAATCTTCATTCTGCGCTCATTATTTGCTTCGCTTAGTTTTCCTGCAATTTCTACCATTGAATGAGTTACCAGGCAATAGTTAAGTGCGAACATTGCTTCATTTTCTGAAAGTTCCGGAAACATACCTACTGAGTCACTGTTAGGTACAAATAAATCACCTGTATGTGTGGCAAAACATGCTACACCCCATAAATAATTTGTTTTTACATAATCCCAATTTCCGCTTCCAATATCAATACCATAACGATAATTGGTAAAATACTCGCCCAAAAAAGGATTGCCCATAACAATATCGCAACCGGTTTGAAAATGCCCGTCTTTCGGAATAAAATCCCTCACTTCTTTGAGCCACCATTCTCGATTTTCATAGCCGGATTTAGTTTTAATTTCATATAAATCATTGCTGTCTTCAAACGGATAGCTCCAAAAATCATGCTTTACACCTTCGAAACCATATTCCAAGCATAGCGTTTTTATGGCACTTTTTGCATATTCTCTTGCTTCATATTTACTTATATCAAGCGGCTGTGCAGATTTCATACGGTAACTGTAATCTATAAACCATTCGGGATGTTCTTTTACAATTTTTGAATTTTTGGGGCAAGCTCCTCCAATCCATATAGCCGGACGCAAACCAATTTCGCGTATTTTATCTGTTAAATTTTTTAAACCATCAGGAAATTTCTCTTTATCTACTCCTTCTTCGCCCTCATATGGCACACCAAGCCCATGTGCAAACAATCGTTTTCCATTATAATTAGCATAGCCATCGTCAAGCTGAATCCATTTTACAGTTGGAAAATTTTCTTTTAAATATTCGGCCTCTTTTATAATAATATTTTCATTAACATCGAGGAAAATACCGTCATTCCAGCTTCCCCAGACCAAATTATCTCTGTTAATATTACTACGCCCATATCCTGCCGGCATTTTTTTCCTAAGCTGTTCAGAATACCCTGAGAATATTTCTTCTATATCATCTGCCTTATCTGTGGTTCCAAGATACCACTCATCATTTAATACTCTTCCTTTTTCAGCTTCAAGATAAGCAATACACTTAAAGGATGAAAATATTTTAAAATTAATTTTACCATCTTTGTGTGACACAATGTAATTATGATAAAATGTTTTTTGACTTAAACTTCCATGGATTATGCCTTTATTTGACATATAATTACTTAAAAGTATTGCAGGAAAGGGTTGATATGGGCTTCTTCCTATTCTTTCACATACAACACCCGGATCTGCCCAACGATTTCCTGCCAATGCATCATATTCTGAATCTGACGCATCTTGTCCGGTTCTGTTATAATCAATCGGAAATGTCATTTTTTCATAAATGCGTGGATTTTCATTGTGATAAAAGTAATCTTGTGAAGAATCCTCTGCAAACGAAATTCCATCAATTTCCAATCCTAACTCTTTAATTTTAATTTCTTTATTACTACAATTAATAAATATTCGCTTTGCGGTTATATAATCTTTGTTTACATCAAGATATATATTATCCGAAAAGCTATCACTGTATTTTAAAATTATTGTATTTCGATTTGTATAGATGTTATATTCCGGGTATACAGTTTGTTCATTTTCAAAAACAATAAAAGGCTTCACTTCCACTTTATCACATTTTAAAACTTCAGATATTATCCTGTTCATATTATACCTCTCCTGACACATCTTATTGATACAATTGGTTAACTGTGATAATATCACAAGCAAAACACCCTTTTCAATAATATTATTTTAAAATGACATTTATCGACTAAACAAAGACATTATCTAAACTCATTTATAATAATTCAAGATATACTTTTG
>JAZOOC010000175.1:0-8998 GCA_045654825.1 Clostridia bacterium
TTTGAAAGAACAAGGTCTGCCAATGTAATTTTATAAGCATCTCTTAAAATACTTCCGTCGTCTATTCCCTCAAGAAGCTCGGGTTGGGGAAATTCTTTTTTGAACTTCTCAAAAGCTTCTTCTTTAGGAATAAATTCAATAGCAGTAACATTAGGCACTTTTTTTAATGCTGCTTCAAGAGTAGCTTTTTCCGCCATATCAAAGCTTTCATCTATGTATGCTTCAAGCTTGAAATCCGATTGAAGCTTGTCTGTGATTGAAAAAACATTAAGTGTGAGTGCGCTTGTCAGTCCGAAAAGGAACAATCCCGCAGAAAGAGTTATTAAGGTTGCAATAGTCATAAGTCTGTTTCTTACTATATTGGAAAATGCTTCTTTTGCGGCATTACTAAAAGAGCTGAGCTTCATTGTATTTGCTCCTTTCTTCATCGCTTGCAATTTCTCCGCTGTCAAGAAGAATAACTCTTTTTTTCTCGCGGTTTACAAGCTCGCGGTCATGGGTTACAACAAGAACGGTAGTACCGCTTCTGTTTATTTCAACAAGCATATTTATAATTTCTGAAGAATTTGCAGGGTCGAGATTACCTGTGGGCTCGTCGGCGATAATAAGACCCGGATTGTTTACAATAGCTCTTGCTATTGCAACTCTTTGCTGTTCTCCGCCCGAAAGCTCGTTTGGATAGTTTCTTGCTTTGGATGCAAGACCAACACGGCTTAATGCCTCGGGTACTTTTCTTCTTATCTGCCTTTTTGTTGCACCGGTAATTTCAAGTGCAAAGGCTACATTTTCGTATACTGTTTTATCTAAAAGTCTGAAATCCTGGAAAACCATACCGATTTTTCTTCTTAAATACGGGATTTCTTTTCTCTTTAATCGGTTAACACAAATTCCGTCGATAAAAACATCGCCGGAGGTAGGGGTGAGCTCACCTATGAGAAGCTTTGTAAGTGTGGATTTTCCGGCACCTGAGCTTCCTATAATAAAAACAAATTCGCCTTTGCCGATAGTGAGATTTAAAGAATTAAGTGCATGAGTTTCACCGGCAGAAGCCTCATAAGTTTTTGTAACATTTTCAAATTTAATCATTCAAACACCTCTTTTTTCAACAAAATAAAAGACAGTTTATCAGCGAATTACCGGAGAATGCGGTGCGCAAAATTCTCCGGTAATATGTATTATAATTTGATTACATTCGCAGAAAGATATTTTTTAACCATCATTGCAACCTTGAATATAATTGCATCTTCAAATTCTCTTAAATCAAGTCCGGTGTTTTTCTGAATTTTATCCAGACGATATACAAGAGTATTTCTGTGTACGAAAAGCTTTCTTGCTGTTTCGGAAATATTAAGACTGTTTTCAAAAAACTTCTGAATTGTATTTATAGTATCATCATCAAGCTTTTCAAGAGAGCCTTTTTTGAACACTTCATCAAGGAATTTTTTACAAAGTGTTGTAGGAAGCTGATAAATAAGTCTTCCTATACCAAGATGCTCATAATTCACAACATCTCTTTCAGTATCAAACACCTTGCTTACTTCAATTGCAATCTTAGCTTCTTTGTGAGAAGCCGCAATTTCTCTTACTGTGTTTACACAGGAGCCGATGCCTATTTTTATTTTACACATAGCTTCTGCCGTAACATTGTCTTTAACAAGAGTTGCTACAGCATCTATAGACTTAATGTTTACCGATTCGGTAAATTCTTTAACAAGAACAATTGTTTCCTCATCAAGACTTACAAGGAAATCTTTTTCTTTATCGGGGAACATGTTGAATAAAACATCATACACGATTTCACCCGAATCACTGTCTGTTTTTATTATATAAACAACTCTGTGTGTTTCGGTGGAAATGTGAAGTTCTTTTGCTTTAACATAAATATCACTTGGAAGAATACTGTCCTGCAAAAGATGTTTCATAAATACAGATTTGTTGAATTCTTCGTCGTGAGTCTGTTTCATTCCCGAGAAAGTAATTCCGAGAATTTTTAATAATCTTACAGATTCCTCATTTGTATTTTCAATAAAAAGAATAAAATCGAGCTTTCCTGCAGTATAAACAGGCAGATAAGCGGTGCTTCTGTTTACTATTATGTCTTCATCCGAGGATAAAAGCTCTTCCATATCAACAAAGGAATTTCCTATAACAGACTCGTCCGAACAGGAAATAACATAATATTCGTTGTCTATAATACCGAAAGTGTCGTTAATAAGGGGTTTGTATTGTGAAATTAAACTATCGAAAATATTCTGCTGCATACTCCATACTCCAATCTGTATAATATATATTATATAATACAATATTTTTGTGCATTTTGCAAGATATAAATTGTAAAAACTTGATTAAGAAAATGTTATTCTTCATTTTCAAGGCGTTTTTTGTTGAAAAATATATAAATATTTTCCGCCGTTTTTCTTCCGACAACACTTTCGAGTTCGGAAACAGAAGCATTTTTTATGTTGTCTATGGTCTGGAAATGAAGAAAAAGTTTGTTTCTTATTTTCGGCCCAACACCATCTATTTCGGATAATTCGGACTGAACAAGAGATTTTGTTCTTAAAGAATGATGATAAGTTATTGCATGGTTATGTGTTTCATCCTGCATTCTCGTTATCAGTGAAAATGCTGCTCTTTTTTTGTTGCAGCCGTATTCTCTTTCATCTGATGTTATGTCTTTGGTGTGATGAGCTGCATCTTTTACAAGCCCGAAAACATCAATTGAAAGACCCGCGTCGGATACCGCTTTTTTACCGACCGATACATGTGTTTTTCCGCCGTCGACAAAAATTAAGTCAGGAAGATTTGAGAACTTAAGTTCTTCATCGTATTCTCCCTCTGCTAATCGTTTTTCTTCTTCAAGATAGCGCATTAGACGCCGGTATATAACCTCATACATACATTCGTAGTCGTTCTGGCCTTCAACATATTTGATTTTGAATTTTCTGTATTCGCTTTTCTTAGGCTCACCGTTTTGGAAAACGGTCATATATCCTACCGTATCACTTCCGGCTGTATTGGAAATATCATAAATTTCAATCCTTTCGGGGGGTGCGGTAAGAGAGAGCAGTTCAGCGATTTGTGAAAGACCTTTTTCGTATTTGTTATCTGCGCGCCTTTTTATTCCTTCCTGTGCATTCTTTTCTGCCATTTCAAGAAGCTTGTTTTTCTTGCCCTTTAAAGGAATGTGCAGATTAACCTTTGCATTTCTTACGCTGTTTAAATATTCTTTTATAAGTTCAAAGTCCAAAGGCTCAAAGGGAAGAAGAATTTCTTTTGGGATTACCCCGGGCGCTTTGTAGTATTGTTTTATAAATTCGCTTAAAAGATTTTCCTTTTTATCGCCGGCAGGGAAGTATGAGTTTTTTGTTCCTAAAAGCTTGCCCTGTCTTAAAAACATAACAGTTATACAGGTGTGTTTTTCGCCCTCGTACAATCCTAAAATATCATAATTTGCATCTTCGGGAGCAGAGATCTTCTGCTTTTCAAGAACTTTTTCAAGATATACTATATTATCTCTTAATTCGGCGGCTTTTTCAAATTCGAATTTATTTACAGCATCATTCATTTCGCTTTTCAGCTCTTTTAAAAGAGAGTCGCTTTTGCCTTCAAGAAAGGAAATAGCTTTTTTAACATTTTCTTTGTATTCTTCGGGAGTGATGTTTTTTCTGCAGGGGCCGCTGCATTGATTTATATGATAATAAAGACATTCTCTGGCATTGTTTTTTGATAAATCTTTATTGCAATTTCTGATTTTATATGCTTTTTTTATAAGCTCTGCTGTTTTTTTAACCGTTCCGGCATAAGGACCGAAATAGAGAGCATTTTTGTCATCTGTTTTTCGTGTTACCAGAATTCTCGGATATTCTTCATTTATTGTAATTTTAATAAAGGGGAATGTTTTGTCATCCTTTAAAAGAATGTTGTATTTCGGACGGTGCCTTTTTATAAGATTGCATTCCAAAATAAGAGCCTCAAGTTCACTGTCGGTAACAATCCAGCTTAAATCATTGATGTTTTCAACCATTTTTTCAACTTTTTTAGAGTGAGCTGAATTTTTTCTGAAATAGGAACGGACTCTGTTTTTTAAAATCTTGGCTTTTCCAACATATATAATGTTGTCGTAAATATCGCGCATAAGATAAACACCGGGTTTATCGGGAAGCGCCTCTAATTTGTTTCTTATATTAATATTCATAATTTACCTGTTATATATAAAAAGCACCCTTTTTAAATAAAGGGTGCTTTAAATTTCGTAATTATTGTTCTTCAAAGTTTGAATTAATCAATTCAACCAAAGAATTAACTGCTGTTTCTTCATCTGTGCCGTCAGCTTTTACAGTAATTGTTGTACCTCTTACAATACCCATTGACAAAACACCCAACAGACTTTTTGCGCTAACTTGTCTTTCGTCTTTTTCAACCCATATTGTTGCTTTGAACTCATTCGCTTTCTGAATAAAATAGGTTGCAGGTCTTGCGTGAAGTCCAACCTGATTTTTAACTGTTACTTCCCTTGAATACATAAAATATACGCTCCTTTTAACAATATGTGTTGAACACAACACTATTAAGCATACGACTATAATACTAAATTTAAAAGAAATAGTCAATACGATTTTTTAAGATTTAGTAATATTCTACAATCAATGAGTGAAAGAAGCTTTATTTTTCTACTAATAAAGCAGTTTTTTCAGTTCTTCCATAAAAGTATTGATGTCTTTAAACTGTCTGTATACCGATGCAAATCTTACATAAGATACCTCGTCAATGTCTTTTAATCTTGCCATAACAAGCTCTCCAATATATTGAGAAGTAACTTCTCTGTCGAGTGAATTGGAAATCTGGGATTCTATTCCATCAACTATATTTTCGAGTTGTTGAATGGAAACAGGGCGTTTCTGACAGGCTCTTATAAGACCGTTAAGAAGCTTTTCACGGTCGAAGTCCTCTCTTGTTTTATCTTTTTTTATTACCATTACGGCAACATTTTCAACCTTTTCATAAGTTGTAAATCTCTTCTGGCATTTAAGACATTCCCGTCTGCGTCTTATAGAATTGGATTCTTCAACAGGTCGGGAGTCTATAACTTTTTGTTCTTCATATGAGCAAAAAGGACATTTCATATTGTTTTTCTCCGTTCATATCAGAATATTAGTCGTTTGGGTACTATTTTAACATATCCGGAGAAAAAAATAAAGATGTTTTTTTAAAATTCCTGTTCCTCTGTTAATTCACCGTTTAATGTTTTGTATTTGATGGCACATCTTCTAAGCATTTCGGGTTCAATCCAATCATCAAGAAAAGTTGAGTCGCCCAATTCAATTATTTCCTGGTCTGCAATTTCGGAATAATATTTTCTTTTTTCCATTTTTGTTATCCTTTCGGTTAAAAATACTTGCAATTATCCCATTGTTGAGATATTATATATTATGTATGCAAAATATAAAAATATTTAAGGGTTAGGAAGTAATTAAATGGAATTAGCAAAAATTATCGAAAAAGACAAAAAATATTATATGAATACTTTCGGCGACAGACTTCCCGTTGCCTTTGAAAGAGGAGAAGGAGCATATCTTACTTCTACTGAAAATGAAAAATATCTTGATTTTATGGGCGGTATAGCCGTTTCATCACTTGGCCATAACTATAAACCGCTTGTTGATACAATTATAAATCAGGCATCTAAGGTTATACATACCTCTTCGCTTTATTATATAGAAAATCAGGCTGTTTTGGCAGAGCTTTTATGTGAAAATACCTGTGCAGACAGAGTGTTTTTTGCAAATTCAGGTGCTGAAGCAAACGAGGGTGCAATAAAGCTTGTAAGAAAATATTTTTACGAAAAGGGAATTGAAAATAAAACCGAAATTATAACTCTTAAAAATTCGTTTCACGGAAGAACAATAACAACAATAGCAGCAACCGCACAGGAAAAATATCAGAAACCTTTTGCGCCTCTTACCGAAAAATTTGTTTATGTTACACCGAATGATATTGATGATTTAAGAGCAAAGGTTAATGAAAACACCGCAGCTATAATGGTTGAGTTTATTCAGGGTGAAAGCGGCGTTAATCCTTTAACAAATGAATTCGTTTCAGAAATACGCAAAATTTGTGACGAAAAGGATATATTAATGGTAGCCGACGAAGTTCAGACAGGAGTGGGAAGAACCGGTAAATTATATGCTTATATGAATTATAATATTGAGCCTGATATTTTCACATCTGCAAAGGGAATAGGCGGCGGAATTCCTATGGGAGTTGTGCTTGCAAAAGAAAAATTCTGCGCATTCAAACCGGGCGACCATGGTACAACTTTTGGCGGAAATCCTTTATGCTGTGCTTGCGGAATAACCGTTATTAATGAGCTTGTAAATAACGGAATTATTGAAAATGTTAATAAAGTTTCAGCATATTTCTTCAAAAAACTTAACGAATTAAAAGAAAAATATAATGTAATATCCGAAGTAAGAGGAAAAGGTCTTATGGTAGGCATTGAGTTTAAAGAGCCTGTTGCAAGAAATATTTTCAAAGCACTCTTTGAACGGAAAGTTCTTACAGGTGTTGTAGGTGATAAAGTATTAAGAATTTTACCTCCGCTTGTTGTATCTGAAAAAGAAATCGATGAATTTATCACTGTGTTGGGAGATATATTAAATGAATGTATATGATTTCGACGGTACAATTTACGACGGTGACAGCACTGCGGATTTTTATTGCTACTGTTTAAAGAAAAAACCTGTTCTTATTTTAAAAGCGATTTATCATTTTTCAGCTTTTCCGTTATATTTTACCCGAATAAAATCAAAAACTTATGCTAAACAGAGATTTTATTCTTTTTTAAAAAGTCTTGATAATACTGAGGAATTGCTTGAAAGCTTCTGGAATAAAAATATATCAAAAATAAAAGACTGGTATTACGCTAACCAAAAACCGGATGATATTATTATATCTGCATCGCCGGAATTTATAGTTAAGCCCGCTTGTGAAAAAATAGGAATTAAAACAGTAATGGCATCTGTTGTTGATATAAAAACAGGTAAATATGAGGGTGTTAATTGTCACGGCAAGGAAAAGGTAAGAAGATTTTATGAGGCTTTTCCTGACGGCAAAATTAATGAATTTTATTCAGACAGCTTTAACGATACACCGTTATCCAAGGAAGCTTGCAAAGCATATTTTGTGAAAAAAAATAATATAACAGACTGGAAGTGATATTATGTATTATATAGGAATAGATTTAGGCGGAACAAATATTGCAGTTGGTGTACTTAACGAAAATGGAGAGATTATTGCAACTGCATCAGCAAAAAGCCTCGGTCACAGACCTCCCGAAGAAATAACAAAAAGTATTGCAGATACAGTTCTTGAGGGAATTAAAAAAGCAGGTCTTACAAAAGACGATATAAAGGGTGTAGGAATCGGTGTTCCCGGATGCTTCGATAATAATACAGGTGAAATAATTCTCACAAACAATATGAATTTAAGTCATTTCAATTTTGTTTCTGAATTCAGAAAATATATAGATAAGCCTGTTTATATGGGTAATGATGCGAATTGTGCCGTTCTTGGAGAAATGATTGCCGGTGGCGGAAAAGGCTATAAAGATGTTGTTATGATAACCATAGGCACAGGTATTGGCGGCGGTCTTGTTGTAAATGGTAAGCTTTTCGGCGGTGTTAACGGAGCGGCGATGGAAGTCGGACATATGGTAATTAACGCAGATGGTCTTGAGTGTAACTGCGGAAGACGCGGATGCTGGGAACTGTATGGCTCTGCAACTGCTCTTGTAAGATTAACCGAGGAAATTATGAGTGAGAATAAAGATTCTCTTATGCATAAAATAGCAGAGGAAAATGGCGGCAAGGTTAACGGAATAACTTCCTTTAAAGCCGCAAAAATGGGGGATAAAGCCGCAAATGAGGTGGTAGATAAATTTGTTTATTATCTTGCTCTCGGAATTGCTGACCTTATCAATATTTTCCAACCCGAAGTTCTTCTTGTCGGCGGAGGTATTTCCAAGGAGGGAGATTATCTTTTGGATAAAATAAGAAAAGAAGCTTCAAAGCTTACTTATGCTTTCGATTATCTTTCGGTAAATACCGAAATAAAACCCGCAACTTTAGCAAACGATGCCGGCATTATCGGCGCAGGTATGCTGGCGGATGAAAGATACAGATAAAATTCAGAATTCATAATTCATAATGCAGAATTAAGGTATGCTTCGCATGAATTAAATCATGTGGAAAGCATACCTTTTTTGTTATTATAAGACTACTGTGGTTATTTTTTGAAAAACTGTTGATATATTTTAAAATATGAAGTATAATATTAGTGCCAAACTAACTTAATATGTAAAATATGGATTCACACTTTAATAATAAATTGTGCTTTTTTGTTGTACTATACACAGTGAAGAATTTGATAAAAATGCAAATTCCCGCGCTGTGTATGTGTAATCAAATCATATTGCATAGTTAGTTTGGCGACTAATCGGGTTTTGCGTTTTTTGTGCGTTGACTTCGGTTAGCGCACTTTTTTATTTATGGGGTATTAATTGTGAATTCAAAAGAAAATACTTGTTGTTTCTTGGGGCATCGCAAAATTGAGGTTACGGATTGTCTTGTTAACCGTTTAAATAAAACAATTGAAAATTTAATTGTTGAGAAACAGGTTGATACATTTTTATTCGGAAGCAGAAGTGAGTTTGACAGCCTTTGTCTTAAATTGGTCACAGAGTTAAAAAACAAATACTCATATATAAAGAGAGTTTATGTAAGAGGAGAATATCCGCATATTGATGAAGGTTATACGAAGTATCTGCTGACAAGATATGAATATACATATTTTCCTGAACGAATAATTAATGCGGGAAAAGCTGTATATATTGAACGAAATTATGAAATGATAAATCAAAGTAATTACTGTATAGTATATTATGATGATGATTATATTCAAAAAAGCGGTACAAAAATTGCTTATGACTATGCAGTGA
>JAZOOC010000176.1:0-3279 GCA_045654825.1 Clostridia bacterium
AAAAAATTATCCCAGAACGGAGTTGCAATTTCTTGAAGCCAAAGGTTAATTTCTAACATATTAATTCCAGCTTTCACAAGACAAATAAGTCGATTTTACAAAACAATACATTTTATTATATTATTAATATCGCCGCTTGTCAAGTTTTTCCATACTTATAAGCAAGACTTAGTATCTAAAATTATATAATTAAAAAGACCGCCAATTTCATATTGAAATTGACGGCCTTTTCCGGCGGAGGCTGTCTCCTATGCTATCCACTTTTTTTACAAAAATACTCTCAAAGACATCAGTGACTGCTTCGCCAAAGGAATCATTTTCATTTTCTGCTATCCATAATCAGTCGTATACTATATGCTTATTTTCTCTTTAAGAAACTCAACAGCTTTGTTTATATCAGAAACAGGATTTTCTCCTACCTCGCGCTCAATGGTAAGAAAGCCTATATATCCTATTTCATCAAGTGCTTTGAGATAATTATCAAAATCCACATTTCCTTCGCCTAAAGGAAGCTCAATATAAGCATCGCCCTGATTTGCTTCTTCATCTATAACCCGATAGATAATTTCAGGGTTAACATCTCTTAATTTTTTCCCGTCTTTGGCATGGGTATGCACAATATAATCCTTAAGGGTATATACACCTTTTACCGGGTCATCCCCTGTAACCATAACAAAGTTTGCAGGATCGAAATTAACTGCAACCCCTTTAGAGCCAAGGTCATCAAGAAAACCTTTTAGAGTAGTTGCAACTTCAGGTCCGGTCTCAACTGCAAAATGTGCATCCAGACTGTCTGCGTATTTTGAAAGTTCAAAACATACTTCCTGCATAATCTTATATCTTTCGTGATTTTTATTCTTAGGCACAACTCCTATATGGGTAGTAACAATATCGGTTTCGAGTTCTTTTGCAAGGTCGAGAATTCTTTTTGATTTCTCTATAAGAGCAGGATTCAGTTCTTTGTTGCCAAAGCCCATACCAAGATCTCCGCACAATGCAGAAAACACCAATCCATTTGATTTAACTAAATCAAGAAGTTCTTTTCTTTTTGAATTATTCATACTTTCAGGAGAAAATTCTCCCGATGTAGCATACATCTGTAGTCCTTTTGCGCCTATTTTTGCTGCTTTCTCTACTGCTTCCCTTACATTCATCCTAAAGGAATCAAGCATTACACCTATCGGAAATTTATACATAGTACTCCTCCTTTGATTTACAATTTGCATTTACAGAAGTTACAAACACCGTCGGAACACCCATTCTGTACCATCCGCCCATCATATTTCTTGCAATTGCGCCTGCAACTCTTGTGGAATTAGTTCCGTAGCTTGGTGTACTTGTTATATAACACACAACTGCATCGTAACCGCCCTCAAGGTATATACTGAGAGGTATCCTAAGGATACCTCTTTTATACTACATATTTTAGTCTAAAGGTTTTATATAAATCATCGGGAATGTATATTGGTCATTTGCATTTGTCGGATTTATAAACGGACCTACTTTTATTGTTTTAACTTCTTTTCCTTTTTCTACTTCTACGGACTTAACAAAACCGAATTCTTTAGTATCAAGCTTATTATCTTTAATCAAACCGGTTTCAAAACCTTCATCTTCATATATCCAGTCATATCCTGAAAGCCAGGGATTTGCAGCATAAAGTCTGTCTCTGTTGCCCGGAACATTCCACATATTAACATATATGGTTGCAGATTCAGTTAAATCAAATGTGCAGTAATAAGATTCGCTTGAACTACCTGTTACATCAGCCCATGTATATCCCAGCTTAAGATAATCAGAACCGTTAAGCATAGGAGAATTATAGAGGTAGTAATCTCTTCCTCTGAAAGGCTTTACAGCTCCTACAAGATTTGATGCAGCATAAAGGTCTGTACCTTCAAGAGTGGGATCCTTAAAGCTTACCTGCTGAATATTTTTAAGAACTGTTACATCAGCTTTATATGAATCATCAGATGTTTTATATATCTTAGCATTTTCAATCATACCGGATGCTTCAGGTAAAGTGTCTCTGAATTTGACAAGTATTGAAGGTTCGCTGGTTGTGCCTTTAAAATATCCTATTGATATTGTTTCGGTAGTTCCCGGTTCAACAACAACCGTCTTTTTATACATTTGTATATTACTATTCCATCTTTGAACGGTAACATCAGATGGAGCAAAGCCATTAGCTGTAAGCCATGAAAAGTTTCCGGGATTATCTATATGAACATAAACATCCGCGGTATGATTGATTTTAAATTCCATCATATCTCCGTAAGCACTCAGTGAATTATCAGCAGGGAATTCTTCATTTAATCCTCGTCTTACCTGAACCGCTGTTGCGCCAAGCAACTCATCGGGAAATTCCTGATAATATATATCAGTTCTGTTATACCATACAGCTGTAGAAGAAGTTTCGGTAGGTGCTTTTAGTTTATCTGTTCTTACATTTACATTATTTTCATTTTTAAGAGCTGTTTTATTGGTTAAATTCAATATATTATCAACATTTATCTTTGCATCAGTAACCGCTGCCGGTGTTTTTGTGAAATTAATTGTAAACACATTTGGCTCGAGCTCTCCGTTTGTTGCAGTAATTGTTGCTTTGGGAGCATCACCGTTAAAATCAGAATAGGTTATTTCAACATCTGTAGCCTTTTTATTTGTATCTGCTGTTATATCGGGATAAGTTAAATATCCTGCGGGTAAGGTTACATTATATTCTTTGATATCGTTTGAAAAGCCTTCAAGTGCAGTGCCTGCACCATAAAGATTAGTAAAAATAACATCTCTTTCCACTACAGTTGCAGGATTGTTTGACGGATCAATATTTATCTCTTCGCCCGTTACATCTCCACCAAATTTATCAATTTCCCAGGCTTTTACTTTAAAGGTTCCATTTGCAGCAAGCTTGCCTTCAGGATCCTTAAGACAAATACCGAACTTACGTCCATAAGTATTTGCTTTATAAAAATTAGATGTATGAATAGGATACCATGCGTTGCCATCTTTTGTTGTTACCATCAATCCGGCTGTTTTTGCCCCGGAATCAAAAGTTCCGAAAAAATACATATCTCCGTTTTCATCTACAAAAACCTTTGTTATTGTAGGTGCTGCGAAAGCTGTTAAAGAAAATGAAAGAATTAATATTGCAGTTATTACACCAATCAAAATTTTCTTCATAATTTTCTCTCCTTATTTATAAAGTTTTTTATAAACATCATTTGCAAGCTGAACACATTCATCTATATTCCATGATGTTGTTGCTTTTTTAACCCA
>JAZOOC010000177.1:0-12803 GCA_045654825.1 Clostridia bacterium
TCAGTCAGCTTCGCTGACAGCTCCCTTTACACAAGGAGAGCCAATATGAGTCGATATGTTTGCCTTTGTCAAACGATAAGGTGACATTGCAAAGCAATGCAATTTGATTCGTGCGAAGCACACCTTAATTTTGCATTCTGCGTTCTGCGTTCTGAATTTAATCCGTCGGCTTTGCTGACATTAGGGACGGTCCCTATTTGTCAACTATTTGTCATTTAATTTGTGCGAAGCACACCTTAATTTTGCATTCTGCGTTCTGCATTCTGCATTTAATCCGTCGGCTTTGCCGACACCTTCATTCCTAATTCTTTAATGTTTCGTTTTTACAATCTCATTTATAATGTCAAATGGGACGGTCCCGTTTTGTTGACTAAAACCTATATCCCATTCCTATAATTTTTCCGCCTTTTTTATTTATATAAACTACAACAGGTCCAAGAAGTCCGTCCTGATCTGTATTGAATGTGATTTTATACAATGGTTTTTTTGCAATATCGGTTTTTCTTCCTATATATGCTATTTGTGGCAAAGTTTCAAAAACAACCTCTTCTAATTTAGGGTTATCAAAGTTTATTATCCCGCTTTTCTCCTTATCTTCATAAACAAACTCTTTTGCGATTGAAATTGCAACTTCGGGTGTTATTTGTTTGGTGTTCCCCCAAATTATTGCAATAATAATCAAAACAAAAACAACGGGGAATATAACTTTTTTCATAAATAACACTCCTTTTGGCAGTTGTCTTTTTGTCATTTGATATGTTTGCCTTTGTCAAACGATAAGGTGACATTGCAAAGCAATGCAATTTAATTCGTGCGAAGCACACCTTAACTTTCCATTTTCCATTATCAATTTTCAATTAATTCTGCATTCTGCATTCTGCGTTCTGAATTTAATCCGTCGGCTTTGCTGACATTAGGGACGGTCCCTATTTGTCATTTAATTTGTGCGAAGCACACCTTAATTTTGCATTCTGCGTTCTGCATTCTGCATTTAATCCGTCGGCTTTGCCGACACCTTCATTCCTAATTTTCTAATGCTTCGTTTTTACAATCTCATTTATAATATCTTTATCCGATTCTACATATACGGGAAGATAATTTCCGGCATGACCGAAATATTTATCTCCGTCTTTTTTTTCTATAAGAACTTCTGCTTTTGTTCCCTTTAAGGTTTTTGGGAATTCTTTTTCTTTTTTATCTGAAATTGCAATAATCTGCTTACTTCGTATTTCCTGAACTTCGGGAGAGATTTTATCGGGCATACCGGCAGCAACAGTACCCTTTCTTACAGAATATTTGAAGGTATGTATTTTATAAAAGGGGACAGACTCTATGAATTTTTTGGATTTTTCAAATTCTTCTTCGGTTTCTCCCGGAAAACCTACAATAACATCTGTGGTTATGGCACAGTCGGGGAATGTTTTTATTAAATCTTCGGTAACCTTTTTATATTCTGAAGAAGTATATCTTCTGTTCATTCTCTTTAATGTTTCGTCGCAACCTCTCTGGAGTGATATATGAAAATGGTGACAAAGCTTTTTAAGCTTGGCAAGGCGGGGGATAAATCCGTCGAAAAAGGCATTCGGTTCGATAGAGCTTAAACGGATTCTTTCAATATCCGTTTCTTTATCCAGTCTTTCGAGCAGCTCAATTAAAGAAGAATTTATATCCTTTCCGTATGAGCAGACATGAATTCCCGCAAGTACAACTTCTTTATATCCTGCTTTTGCAATTCTGTTACATTCGTTTATTATTGCATCGGCAGGTCTGCTTTTAATTCTACCTCTTGCGTAGGGGATAATACAGTAAGAACAGAAATTGTCGCAACCGTCCTCAATTTTAATAACCGCTCTTGTTTTGCCCTCGAAACAGGTTATTTCCATATTTTCGGGGTCGGTTTTTGAGTTCTTGCCCAATTTTTCGCAGATTTTATTATATATCGAAAGCTTGTCTTTTGTTCCGTGAACAATATCCACTCCCTCGTTTTTTTTAAGCTCTTCGGGAGCGGTTTCGCTGTAGCAACCGCATACTGCAATTATCCCGTCGGGATTAGTTCTTGCGGCTCTTCTTATGAGCTGTCTTGATTTTCTGTCGCTCATTGCGGTAACCGAGCAGGTGTTTATAACATAGGCATCACATTTTTCACTAAAATCGGCAATTGTCCAGCCGTTTTTTAAAAAAACCTCGCGTAATGCCTCGGTTTCATATTGATTAACTTTGCAACCTAATGTCTGAAATGATATTTTCATATTAAAATCCCTTGACTATTAAAATAATTTAGTGTAACATTATAGTATCAAAAATATGGAGGTAGAAAAAATGAAAACTACAACAATACTCTTAAACTCAATCGACGATGTTAAAAACTTTGTTAATCTCGTAAGCAGATTCGACTTCGAAGTAGACCTTATTTCCGACAGATACGTAGTAGACGCCAAATCAATAATGGGTATCTTCAGCCTTGATTTATCAAAGCCCATAAATGTTAAAATATACTCTGAAGATTGCGATGAATTCGCAGAAGCGCTTAAAAAGTTTGAAGCATAATTTATGAGGGTGTTTAAAAAGTTTGACTTTTTAAACACCCTCTTGTTCTTAGGGGATAGGAAAAAAGCTTTGGAATTGACAAACTGAGCCAAAACTTTAGTTTTGGGTTACCCGAAGCTGTATGTGTATACAGCGAGAGGCGAAGTTTGTTAATAGCATAAAGCATTATTTTCTACCTCATCCGAGTTGCTTCGCAACCCACCTTCTCCTCAAGGCGAAGGCTTGTGAGGAATAGTTTATAATCGTGCTTTTATTTTGCTTTATGCGTTCCGGAGGTTTTTAACATCCCCTTTGTTTCGCTATTAATAGTTTTCCGCCTTTATCATAAAGTAGCTCTGGGGGTGTTCACATACCGGACATAATTCGGGAGCTTTTTTACCGATAACAATATGTCCGCAGTTGGAGCACTGCCAGATTGTATCTCCTTCTCTTGAGAATACAACACCGTCTTTAATATTAGCGATAAGCTTTCTGTATCTTTCTTCGTGTTCTTTTTCTATTTTTGCAACTTCCGAGAAAAGAAAAGCTATATGGTCAAATCCTTCTTCTTTAGCTTCTTTTGCGAATGTAGCATACATATCGGTCCATTCATAGTTTTCGCCGGCAGCAGCATCTTCAAGGTTAGTCATTGTATCGGGCATACCGCCGTGTAAAAGCTTGAACCAGATTTTTGCATGTTCTTTTTCGTTGTTTGCAGTTTCTTCAAAAAGCTGTGCAATCTGAACATAACCGTCTTTCTTTGCTTTGGAAGCATAGTATGTATATTTATTTCTTGCCTGAGATTCTCCCGCAAATGCAGTCATAAGATTAGCTTCTGTTTTTGTTCCTTTTAAGTTCATTTTAATTCTCTCCTTCATTTATGTTTTCATCTTCAACCTCATCGGGTATATCAATATAATATACCTTCTTTTTGGTGAAGAATAATTTGATTTTTCCTTTAAGAGAAAAACCTATTATTATGTTTTTAACTTCTCCGCACTGTGTACATTGACCTCTTACCATTTCATAATAGCAATCGCGCGGCTCAAGTTTTGTGCCATAATGCTCATTGAAGCAAAGACGGCATCTGCCGCCGGGACTTAACGGAAGCTTGAGCTTCATTAAAATCCACCTTTCTTTTTAAATATTAAGAAATGCTCTTGCTATATTGAAATAAACTAAAAGTGACAGAGCATCAACAATCGTTGTGATAAACGGACTTGCCATAACCGCAGGGTCAAAACCAATTTTTTTCGCAAAAACCGGCAGGAAAGAGCCTGTGAATTTGGCGGCAACTACCGTTATAAACATTGATACCGAAACAACCAAAGCAATCTCTTTGGAAAATCCGTCGAATAAAATAATTTTAAAGAAGGTTGCTACTGCAAGAGTTGCTCCGCATAAAAGTGAAACTCTAAGTTCCTTTAAAATTATAACAAAGCTGTCTTTAAACTCAATTTCTCCGAGAGAAAGACTTCTTATAATCGCAACCGAGGATTGACTGCCCGAGTTACCCGCAGTTCCCATAAGCATAGGAATAAAAGCGGTAAGTGCTGCTTGTGCTGCAAGGGCGGCTTCAAAGCCTGTTATTATAATGCTTGTAAAAGTTGCAGAAAGCATAAGCAGTAAAAGCCAGGGTATTCTTGCTTTGTATATTTCAAATACACTCGTTTTCATATAGGGTTTATCAGACGGAGTAATAGCTGCCATTTTTTCAATATCTTCGGTAGCCTCTTCGGTTATGACATCAATAGCATCGTCAACCGTAACAATTCCGACAAGACGGTCTTCATCGTCTACGACCGGAAGAGCAATAAGGTCGTACTTTTCAAAATTTTTAGCAGCAAGCTCTTTATCGTCATGAGTTTTAACCGAAATAAGATTGGTATCCATAAGATCTTCAACCAGTTCTTCTTCGTCTGACAACAAAAGAGTTCTTAAAGATATTATACCTAAAAGCTTTCGGTTATCTTCAGTAACATAGCAGGTATGGATGGTTTCCTTATCCACTCCTGTACGACGGATTCTTTTTATGGCTTCGTTAACTGTCATTTTCCGTCTTAAGCTGACATATTCAATAGTCATAATACTTCCGGCGCTGTCTTCCGGATATTTTAAAATTTCGTTGATTGATTTTCGCATTTCAGGGTCGGTATTTTTGAGAATTCTTTTAACAACATTAGCCGGCATTTCTTCAACAATATCAACGGCATCGTCAACATACAATTCTTCAATAATATCTCTTAACTCACTGTCTGAAAATCCGGAAATAAGATGCTCCTGAGCATCCGAGTCCATTTCAACAAAAACCTCTGCCGCCGTATCCTTGGGCAGAATTCGGAACAACACAGCAATCTTATCCTCTTTTAAATTTTCAAAAACCGATGCAATATCCTGAGGATTTAAGGTTTCAAAAAGATCTTTTAAGGATGAGAATTTTTTTTGCTCCGACAAAGTCAAGATAGTTTTTTCAATATTAATTGTGATATCCTCCATGTCGGGACCTCCTTTTTTAAAATAAAAGGAAGCTGGACACAATGACGGTCGCATGAGGGATTTGAAAAACAAACATAAATTATTTATTTTTCAAATCCCTCGTCTGCCGGTTTTTCCGGCCATCGCCCGTTCCCATTAGTGCCGCTCGTACTTCCTGCGTCCATTTTTTTCACCACCTGTTTTTAAATTTAATAAACTATCGCGGGTAATAATAACATATGCCCAAATATAATATTAACTTCAAAAACAGCTTTTGTCAATATTTTGAGAATTAATTTACAAAAAATACTTTACAAATTAAAAAATATGTGTTATTATTCAGTAAAAGTCAAAGATAGTCAAAGTCAAACGAGGTGGAATAAATGGGAATATCAGATATAATAGAAAATTATTTAAAGGAAATGTTTTCGGAAGATAATGAGATTTTAATAAGAAGAAACGACCTTGCAATTAAATTTAATTGCGTTCCCTCCCAGATTAATTATGTTATAAAAACAAGGTTTACCAATGAAAACGGATTTATTGTAGAATCAAGAAGAGGCGGTAACGGATATGTTACCATAAGAAAAAAAGCATTATCAAAAAAGGAGCTTGCATATGAGCTTGTTAATTCAATAGGTGAAGCTATAAAGCATAAAGAGGCGCTTTTATATATAAAAAGTCTTTATGAAAACCGTCTTATTTCCGAAAGAGAGGGCAATATTATATGTGCGGCCATTTCGGATAATTCGCTTAACTATGCACAAAATTTAAAGGATAAGGTAAGAGCCAAGCTTCTTAAAAATATAATAATAGAGGTGATTTAAAATGTTGTGTCAGAAATGTAAAATAAACAATGCCAATGTTAAGATAATAAGAAATATAAACGGAGATATAAAAGAATATTATCTTTGCTCTTCCTGTGCGGAGGGTGAGGGAATAAATCACAGTGCAATGTCTTTTAAGGATATTATTCCCGACAGCTTTTTCAATATACTTGCTCCCGATCCGGTATCTGAAAAGACCTGTGAAAAATGCGGACTTACCTATCGTAAGTTCAAAGAAAATCCAAGGTTCGGATGCGAAAACTGCTTTGAAGAATTTAAGGCGGTCATTCCAAAAATGATAAAAGATATTCACGGCTCGCTCACCCATACGGGAAAGGTTCCCAAAAGAGGCGGAAGAGAAATTTTAATTAAAAAGAGAATTGCCGATTTACGCACAGAGCTTAATAAGGCGGTAGCCGAAGAAAATTTCGAGCTTGCTGCAAAGCTGCGTGACGAAATAAAGGGTCTTGAAGTGTAGGTGATAATATGACAGATATAAATAAAATTGTATTAAGCACAAGAGTCCGTCTTGCAAGAAATTATAAAAATTATTTTTTTGTTCCCAAAATGAGCAATGAAACGGCACAGGAAATAGTTGAAATAACAAAAAATGCTGTTATGAATTCTTCGGGTAATTCCGAAAAGGAATTTACATTCCTTTCAGGGGAGGAAATCAATAAAACCGGCGGAGTTCTTTTAGAAGAGCATCTTATAAGTCCCAATATAGTAAAGCAGGAAAAAGCGAAGGGTTTTATACTTAGTAAGGATAAAGAGCTTTCCATAATGATAAACGAAGAGGACCATTTGCGTATACAGGCGATAAAACAGGGCTATAATCCTGATGAGGCATTAAGACTCGCAAATCTTTTTGATGACCTTTTGGAAGAAAAAAATGAATACGCATTTTCTTCCGCTTACGGATATTTAACCGCATGCCCCACAAATCTCGGAACGGGGATAAGAGCATCGGTTATGCTTCATATTCCTGCAATCGTTATTACCGGTAAGCTTTCGGGCTTAATATCCGGTCTTAACAGACTTGGAATTGAAGTCAGAGGTGCATACGGAGAGGGAACAGGCGGTGAGGGAAATATATATCAGTTTTCCAACCGTTCAACACTTGGAGTAAGCGAAGAGGAAATTATAAACAAGATAAAAAATATTACCTCACGGATTGTAAATGAAGAAATGGCTTTAAGAGAGCAGATAAGAAATGATGAGTTATACGACAGAGTTTATCGTGCGGTAGGATTATTAAAGAGCAGCTATAAAATGGATTACAGGGAATTTTTAAAGCTTAATTCCAATGCGCTTTTAGGCGCTGATATGGGCATTTTGGATATTCCTTCCCAAAAAATAAAAGAGTTTTGGATAAAATGTGCGCCCTGGCATATTGCAGCTCTTTTAGAGGAATATAAGGACTCTGCTAAAAGAGATTTAAAGAGAGCAGAGATTTTAAGAAACGAATTCTGAAAGGAGAAGACTAAATGTTTGAAAAAAGATTTACACAAAAAGCCGCCAATGCTATAAGCTATTCAGAACAGGCGGCAATAGAACTCGGACATAACTATGTGGGCAGTGAACACATACTTATAGGACTCGCAAAGGAAAGCGGCGGAGTAGTCGGAAATGTTCTTAAAGAAAACAATATAACAAACGAAACTGTTACAAAAAAAGTGGAAGAGCTTATCGGTAAAGGAATTTCTTCTCCCGGAAGACGCGCCTTTACTCCCCGTGGCAAAAGAATAATGGAAATGAGCTTTGAAATGGCATCAAGCCTTGGACACAGCTATATAGGAACAGAGCATATACTTCTTGCCATACTTCAGGATAAAGATTCGGTTGCTTATGAAATAATAAGAGATTTATCGGGAAATCCCGATAAAATAAGAGATGGAATTATGGAGGTTTTCAATCAGGGAAGCACGGCTGCAAAGCCTGCTTCTGAAGAAAATAAATCCACTCCCAATTCAGACAAATTTGCTACCGACTTAACAAAAAAAGCCTCCGAGGGTAAAATAGACCCGATAATAGGAAGAGATGCAGAGATACAAAGAGTTATAGAAATTCTTTCAAGAAGAACCAAAAACAACCCCTGTCTTATAGGTGAGCCAGGTGTTGGTAAAACTGCGGTTGTTGAAGGGCTTTCACAGAGAATAGTTGCGGGAAGTGTTCCCGAAACACTTAAAGGCAAAACAATACTCACGGTCGATATAGCCTCTATGATTGCAGGCACCAAATACAGAGGCGAATTTGAAGAAAGAATAAAATCTCTTTTAACCGAGGTTAAAGAGTCGGGAAATATGATTCTTTTCATAGACGAAATTCATACCATAGTAGGTGCAGGTGCGGCAGAGGGTGCCGTAGATGCCGCAAATATCTTAAAACCCTCTCTTGCACGAGGCGAGATTCAGCTTATCGGTGCAACAACACTGGAGGAATATCGAAAATATATCGAGAAGGATTCAGCTCTTGAAAGACGATTTCAGCCTGTTACGGTTGATGAACCTACGGTAGATGAAACAATCGAAATTTTAAAGGGTGTGAGAGATAAATATGAAGCTCATCACAAAATTAAAATTTCCGACGAGGCAATTACTGCGGCGGCAAAGCTTTCGTACAGATATATAACAGACAGGTTTCTTCCCGATAAAGCACTTGACTTAATCGACGAAGCATCCTCCAAAGCGAGAATAAAAAATCTTACCGCTCCGCCCGATGTAAAGGATTTGGAGGGCGAAATAGAAAAAATAAGAGCGGATAAAGAGGAAGCGGTTGCATCTCAGGACTATGAGAGAGCCGCGACCTTAAGAGATAAAGAGTCTGAAATATTAAAACAGCTTGATGAAAGAAAAAAAGACTGGGACAAGAAAAATAATTCGGCAGTAACAAGCATAGACGGAGAGGATATTGCGGCGGTAGTTTCCTCCTGGACAAAAATTCCCGTAAGCCGTCTTACTGACGAAGAGGGCGACCGTCTTATGAAGCTTGAAGAAAATCTTCATAAAAGAGTTGTAGGGCAAAAAGAAGCAGTTTCTTCGGTTGCAAGAGCAATAAGAAGAAGCAGAGCCGGATTAAAAGACCCGAAGCGTCCGATTGGTTCGTTTTTATTCCTCGGACCTACCGGTGTCGGCAAAACCGAGCTTTCAAAAGCACTTTCCGAATGTATGTTCGGAAACGAGGACAGCCTTATAAGAATAGATATGTCTGAATATATGGAAAAACATTCGGTTTCCAAGCTTATCGGTTCTCCTCCCGGATATGTGGGATATGACGACGGTGGTCAGCTTACCAAAAAGGTAAGAAGAAATCCTTATTGTGTAATACTCTTCGACGAAATAGAAAAAGCACATCCCGATGTTTTCAATGCTATGCTCCAGATTTTAGATGACGGAGTTTTAACCGATTCCACCGGCAGACATGTGGATTTTAAAAACACAGTTATTATTATGACCTCGAATGCAGGTGCAAGAATGATAACCGATGCTCCGAGAAAACTCGGATTTTCTCAAGGAGAAAATGCTTCTTTGGATGATTATGAAGCTATCAAGGAAAGAGTTACATCTGAGCTTAAACAACAGTTCAGACCTGAATTTTTAAACCGCATAGACGATATAATCGTTTTCCATCGTCTTACCAAAGAAGATACAAAAGAAATTGCACAAATTATGCTTTCCTCTCTTATTTCAAGAGTAAAAGAAAGAGATATTGAGATTGAAACCGACGATTCGGTTTATGACTATCTTGCTGAAAAAGGCTTCGACCCCTCATACGGTGCAAGACCTTTAAGAAGAACAATTCAGACCGATATTGAAGATATGCTTTCGGAAGAAATATTAAAAGGGTCTGTAAAGCCCGGCGAAAAAATAATACTTGTAACTGAGAATGGGAAAGTAACGGTGAAAAAAGATGAAAAGGTTAAGGATTAAAAAAAGATTCTTTGTTGTTCTTCTCGTAGTTGTGTTTGCGTGCGGACTCGGGATTAATCTTCTTCTGCCCGAAGAGGAAATCGCCGAGCCTGCCGTAACAAAAGAGCCTCCCAAGGATGCAAAGGGCATGATAGCTTTGTTTGCGGAGGAAAATAATCTTGAATTATCAGACTGGCCCGAAGAACTTGTAACTCTTCTTGATGAAAATCCCGATACAAAGGAATTTGTTCTCAACTATCCCATAAAAAAGAATAAGGATTTTGAAATTAACCTTGAAGAATATATACATTCCCAATCAGTTCCTCTTCTTTATCAGTGGGACGAGCGTTGGGGATATAAGGAATATAATGAGAGTATTATGGGGCTTTCGGGTTGCGGCCCCACCTGTGTTTCAATGGTTTCTTTGTATATCTTAAAGGACAAAACAATGACTCCGTTAAAAATTGCAAAGTTCAGCGAAGAAAACGGCTATTGTTTGCCCGATAACGGCAGCTTGTGGACTCTTATATCTGAGGGAACAAAACGGCTCGGACTTAAAGTAAGAGAGCTTGGACTCGATGAAAACCTTATTAAATCAAATCTTGAAAAAAATAATCCCATTATCTGTAATATGGGCCCCGGCGATTTCTCAAAATACGGACATTATATCGTCCTTTCGGATTATATCGACGGCAAAATAAAAATAAACGACCCCAACAGTAAAATAAGAAGCGAAAAGCTCTGGACTTTTTCCGAAATAAAAGACCAGATAAGGAACTTGTGGGCGTTTACTGATTAAAATTAAAGGGATGTAAGAAACTTTCTTTTTTACATCCCTTTTTTTATTAAAAGCATTGCAATATTCTTTGCTTTATAGTATTATATATTATAGATATTTATAATATAATTGCGGAGACTTAATATGATTTATCTGGACAACTCTGCCACTACGAGGGTAGCACCCGAAGCGGCGGCGAAAATAAACGAAATAAATACTGAAATATTCGGCAACCCCTCATCTCTTCATAATATGGGACTTAAAGCTGAAGAGGAAAGAGAAGAGGCCAGAAAGATTATTGCAAAATCAATTTCTGCCAATCCGAAAGACATTATTTTTACTTCGGGCGGAACAGAAGCCAATAATCTTGCAATCTTAGGCTATCTTAAAAGAAACAAACATTCGGGAAAAAGAATAATAACCTCTTCTTGCGAGCATGCGTCGGTATTCAATATTTTTGAGTATCTTGCATCCGAGGGCTACGAGGTAATAGTTGTTCCCTATACCAGGCAGGATGGTTTAGACTATAGTTATCTGGAAAATGCAATAAATGAAGATACTGCTCTGGTAAGCATTATGACAGTAAATAACGAAACAGGCGCGGTTTTTGATACCAAAAGAATTAAAAAAATTATTCTTTCAAAAAACAGAAACACAATTTTCCACAGCGATTGTGTGCAGGCTTATATGAAACAGAAAATCAATGTTAAAACTCACGGCGCCGATATGATTTCCTTAAGCTCTCATAAAATAAACGGCCCTAAGGGCGCAGGCGCTTTATATGCGGAAGACTATGTTAAGCTTGCTCCCATTATCATTGGCGGAGGTCAGGAAAAAAACATAAGAAGCGGAACAGAAAATCTTTCGGGAATATGCGGATTTTCCGAAGCGGTAAAGCTTCATTCAAAAGAACTTTCCGAAAACTGCGAATATATAAGAAATCTCAAGGATATGCTCCTTGATAAAATAAAAACTCTCCCACATATTCATATAAACAGCGAGGATGCGGGTGCGCCCCATATACTTAATGTTTCTTTTCTGAAATTAAGGTCGGAAATTATGCTTCATTCTCTTGAAATGAAAGGAATATATGTTTCGAGCGGCTCGGCTTGTTCCTCAAATTTCAACGGTAAGAAAAGCGTGCTTTCCCGAATGGGCTTTGACAGAGCGGTTTACGATTCTGCAATCCGTTTCAGCTTTTCAAGTGATAATACAGAGGAAGATGTTTTAACTACATTTGAAGCAATCAAAAAAATATTAAGCTCAATGAGCAGATAACAGAGGAATGAATAAAAGCTATGAATGATGTAATAATGATAAAATACGGTGAGATTATTTTAAAAGGTCTTAACCGACCCCAGTTTGAAGACAGGCTTTTAAAAAATATAAAATATAAGCTTTACGGTCTTGGCGAAATCAAGGTTGTTAAATATCAGGCGGCGGTGTATATCTATCCGAAAAACGAAGATTACGATTACGATACAGCGATTGAAAGATTAAAGAAAATTTTCGGCATAATCTGGATTACCCGTGCAAAAAGACTTGAAAAAGACCTTGAGGAAATAAAGAAACAGGCACTTTCCTGCTTAAGAGAGGTTGCACATACCGGAAAAACCTTTAAGGTTGAGGTTAAAAGACCTGATAAAACATTTCCCTATAAATCACCCGAGCTTCAGCAGATTATAGGAGATTTGCTTTTCACGGAATTTGAAGATACCCTTTCGGTTGATGTTAAAAATCCCGATATAGTTGTTATGGCGGAAATAAGACCCGAGGGTGCTTATGTTTATGCGAAAAGAGAGAAGGGTCCGGGCGGACTTCCTGTAGGAATAAACGGCAAGGGTGCACTTCTTTTGTCAGGCGGTATAGACAGCCCGGTTGCAGGATATATGATGGCAAAAAGAGGACTCGAGCTTATGGGAATCCATTTCCATTCGTATCCGTATACCTCTGAAAGAGCAAAGAAAAAGGTTATAGACCTTGCAGAAGTTTTAAGAGAGTATGCAGGAAGAATTGAGCTTTTATGTGTTCATTTTACAGACATTCAGCTTATGATAAATGAGTTTGCGCCTCACGATATGCTTGTTATACTTATGAGAAGATATATGATGAGAATTGCCGAAAGACTTGCAGTTAAATATAAGGCTTCGGCACTTATAACAGGCGAAAGTCTCGGTCAGGTTGCTTCCCAGACAGTATATAGCATAGGGGTTACAAATGCAGTAGTTGATATGCCTGTTTTAAGACCTCTAATCGGTATGGATAAAAACGAAATAACCGATATTTCAA
>JAZOOC010000178.1:0-2502 GCA_045654825.1 Clostridia bacterium
TATTTAAAATCAACACTTTTAAAAAATAAAAACAAATCAGTTTATAATAAGTATTTTTCTCTTAATAAACACGGTGAATGGTTGAGTGCGGCATATATAATAGATTATGACGGTAAAAAAATTCTTTCTCACCAGATAGTTGATAAAGAAAACGAAACACCTCATGCTGTAGATGAGGTTTCCTCAACTAAATATTATTCTTTCACAGATAAATCGGATAATCTTATTCTTATATATCATAAAAATAACGAATTTGGATATGCAATATACAGATGGGCAACTAAAGAATGGTCTGAGTTTAATAAAATTGATAAAGGTGCAGTAAAAGGGTGCATAGACGACGCAGAAGGAAATATATATTTGCTTTCATCTGACGGCGAATGTGATAAATACATATTTTTAAAGAAGAATAATAACAGTTTTGAAAAGACGATAACGGCAATAAGTAATGATATATGCGAATCAGCTGTTATGTTTTTTGAAAATGAATATCTTTGGGTTATAAAAGAAAATAAAGATAAGCTTTTTGGCATTAAGCTTACAAAAGAATTTGAACCGACAGGAAATCCGATGCAGTTCGGTAATGATGTATATAAGAAAATATATTTATTAAAAACGAATGAAAAATTTTATCGTATACACAGATGTTTCGGTTATGAAACCAATAAAACTCCAAAACTAATAGTATATAAAAATTTATATAATACTGCAGTTATAAAAGGCGAGAAAAATATTATAGAAGAGGGTGAAGAAATCTCCGAATTTGCTGGACTGAATCAAAAAAGAGAATCGCGTTTTGACATAGAAATTAATAAGCTTAAGCTTAAAATTACCGTCTTGCAGAAACGAATATCAAAGCTTGAAAATATTATAAATAATAAATAATTAATACATTTTACTTGAAATTGTTTGTATTATAATGTATAATATAACCAATATGCAAAAGGCAAAATACCTTAATGGTATAAAAGGGTGAGAATAAATGAATACTATAAAGCGTGTTATATATATTGTTGTTTTATCGGTTATGATTGTTATGCTTAGCGGTTGTGTTAATGCCAATTATAACCTTACACTTAAAAATGACGGTTATCTTGATGTTAATTTTTCTGTTCTTTTTGAATCCCAAAATCAGGATGAAATAGACACAGCTTTTCTTGATGAAATCAAAAGGCGTTTTACAGATATCGGATATTCCATTAAAGAAAAATCTGAACTTGGTATGACAGGTTTTGAATTATCAAAAAAAGATATTCCTCCTATTGGTGACGGTTTTGTTGATAATGTTTCTTATAATGTTGATTTGCTTGACGATATTATGTATAATATGGAATTCGATGAAAAAGCAAGATGCAATACATATGAACTTGACGGCAATATAGACCTTACTTCTTTTGCAACTATGCCTGATTCAGTAAGTCAGAAGCTTACAGGTGTTGAATATACAAAATTGCTTTCTGGAATGAATCTTAAGCTTTCTATTAATCTCGAAGACGGCGAAATTAAAAAAACAAACAGTCAGAATGTTTCGGCAGACAAAAAATCTGCTGAATGGGTTTTAATTCCGGGCAAAGCAAATCATATACAGCTTGATGCTGTTATGGGAGTTAACCGTGCGTGGAAGGTTTCTATGGTTGTAGTTGCTGTTGTGATATTATTTATAGCTATGTTTATGGCTGTATTAATACGAATGTATAAAAAGAAGAATAATCAGTAATTAAAATGCCATCATATGATGGCATTTTGAAATTGTAAGGAGATAAAAATGATAAGTTACGAAGAAATAAAAAATAATAAGGATATAAAATCATATATAGAAGGTGCTGACGATTCGCTTAAAGCTTTAGGATTTACCGAACATAGTTTTGCTCATGTTACAAAAGTGTCCGAAACAGCAGGATATATAATGAAAACTTTGGGGTATGACAGTCATAATGTTGAGCTTGCAAAAATAGCAGCTTATCTTCATGATATAGGAAATCTTGTCAACAGAATCGAACATTCACAGAGCGGTGCGGTAATGGCTTTCCGTATTCTTGATAATTTAGGAATGCCTCCAAAGGATATTGCTATTATAGTATCAGCTATCGGTAATCACGACGAGGGAACAGGTATTCCTGTTAATCCGGTTGCTGCTGCTCTTATACTTGCAGATAAATCTGATGTAAGAAAGTCAAGAGTTAGAAATGAAGATATCACAGCATTTGATATTCACGACAGAGTTAATTATTCCGTTGAGCATTCCAATCTTACTATTAAGAAAGAAAATAAAGAAATTTTACTTGAGATTTCTATTGATACAACAGTAAGTTCTATAATGGATTATTTCGAAATATTTTTAGTGAGAATGATTATGTGCAGAAAAGCTGCTGAAAAACTTGGTATGAAATTCAGTCTTGTTATAAATAATCAGCAGTTGTTATAAATTTTCGTTATAGGAGGATAATAATGAATTGTTATATTATCGGTTCGTCAAAATGTGATAATATTTATATTCCTGAT
>JAZOOC010000179.1:0-9099 GCA_045654825.1 Clostridia bacterium
CGGTAAGAAATACAAATGCTATTGTCATATTAAGACGGTTTGTATTTGAATTGAACATCATTTCAAGCTTTTTATGTCTTCTCATTTTAACTTCATCAGACATAGGCTTGATATCTCCTGCTGCAGAAAGTGCCTGTCTTGTAAGTATAGGACCTACGAGCTCGTAAATAAGAACCGCAAAAAGTGTGATGTTTCTTATAAGCGCACCTTGTGTACCCATATCAGGAGATGCTGCAACAATAGCACACATACCTAATGCAACACCGGCTTGTGGGAATAATGTTATACCGAGATATTTACAAGTTGATGGTGTACATTTTGTTGCTTTAGCACTTAAATATGTACCAACATATTTACCTATACAACGGAAGAGAATATATACAACACCAATTACAACAATAGCCCAGTCAGCAAATACATTAAGCTCTAATTCCGCACCGCTTATAACAAAGAATAATGCAAGCAAAGGTGAAGTCCATTTATCAGATTTTTCCATAAGATCGTCAGCCAACGGACAAATATTGCAGAAAATTGTTCCAAGCATCATACATACGAGAAGTGAAGAAAAGCTGATATGTATTGAACCTATATGAAATTCAATCATCGAGAGAGCTACGGTAAGAAATACAAATGCTATTGTCATATTAAGACGGTTTGTATTTGAATTGAACATCTTTTCAAGCTGAGTAAGTATCCAACCCATTACTGCTCCTAAGATTAAAGAACAAGCTATTTCAACTAAGGGATTAACAAGAATAGAAATCAAATCAAGATTACCCGATATCATTGTTTTGGAAATACCGAATGAAACTGCAAAAACAACAAGCCCTACAGCATCATCAAGTGCAACAATAGGAAGAAGCAATCTTGTTAAAGGACCATCAGCTTTATACTGACGAACTACCATCAGGGTTGCTGCCGGAGCTGTTGCAGTTGCAATTGCACCCAAAACAACCGCCTGAGCTACTGTAATCTTTCCGGGAAGGAAAAATATTGCTGTAAAGATAAGTACAACATCAACTATAAAAGCTGCTGCAAATGCTTGAAATACGCCTATTACAAAAGCCTGTTTACCTGTTTTCTTAAGCTCTGAAAGTTTAAATTCACTTCCTATCGAAAATGCTATAAAACCTAATGCGACATCAGCAACAAGGCCCAACTTTTCAACTGCATCGTGTGAATTAAATCCAAACCCATTTAACCCGATTGCACCTATACAATAAGGACCGATTAAAATACCGGCTATAAGATAAGCTGTAACCGAAGGTAATTTAAAGGGTTTGAAAACTCTTGTCATAAGCAGACCTGCAAGAAGGGCTACTGACACTGATAATAATGTACTCATTAATGCTCAACTTCTTTCATGAATTAATTTTATCACAAACGATTTAATTATAGCAAAGTACTCGAAAAATGTCAAACATTTTGTCATATTTCAGCTAAAAAAATCATCGTTATGCTTTAAAACTCATAATAAGAAAACTGAATACAAAGCTTAAATACATAAGCGAGAAATCAACTACTGCTTCCCTTGCCGGCCTTATTCCCGGAAAAACCATAACTACCGAACCAACAAGCAGTCCAAAAACAGTATAGTAAGATAAGCCGTGATGCTTATTAAACATATATTTTATAATCCCTATAATAAGAATTGAAGCAGCTGCAAAACCGAAAGAGATATAGATAAGCGGAACTAATTTAAAATCCGATATTGCAGAAATATACAAATTATATAACCCGGCTTTCATTAAAATAAAAGAAGAACTCAATCCGGGTATAAGTGTCCCTAACGATACTATCATTCCTATGAGTATATATTTAAAGAAATTTGAAAAAGAAACTATGCTTTTTATATAATCTCCCAACACAAATGAAATGCTAAAAGATAACACTGCAAAAAAAACGTATAAGATTTTAAAGCCTTTGTTATTTGCTTCTTTAAGAAAAGACGGAATTGTACCCAGTACCAATCCTATGAATATGTATGTAATTTCGTAATATGAGTAGGAAATAAGTCTTTCCATGATATTACTGAAGAATAAAACACCTATCCCGCCACCTAAAGCGTACGGTAAAACGAAAGCAAAATTTTTCTTGAAATTTTTTCCAAGTCCGCACAGAGCATCTATAATTTTTTCATATATACCAAAAGAAGCAGCAATAACTCCTCCGCTTAGTCCTGGAGTTATTGCTGCTATTCCGATTATAAGTCCGAATATTAGTTTTTTAATTACATATACTGTCAAGCATATCACCCGATACAAGTATATGAATTTAATTTAAATATATGATTACTTAGACAGTTTATTAAGTAAAAATATTACAAATACAATCACTGCAGTTACAATGAAAATTCCGAGCATACCTTTTCCTATAATTGGAAGAGTAGAGAGAAAAGCATTAATATTCATATTGCACACCCTCCTAACCTATAAGACTTAAAATAAGTCCACCGGCGATTACCGAAGCAATCTGCCCCGAAACATTAACACCTACCGAATGCATAAGAAGGAAATTCTGACTATCTTCCTGAAGTCCCATTTTATGAACAACTCTTGAAGACATAGGAAATGCAGAAATACCTGCCGCACCTATCATAGGATTGATTTTGTTTTTAAGGAACAGGTTAAGGAATTTCGCGAAGAAAACACCGCCTGCTGTATCTATAACAAATGCAACAAGTCCCAAACCGAGAATCATTAATGTATCAAGTGATAAGAACTGCTGATAATGCATTTTTGTTGCAATTGTTATTCCAAGGAATATTGTTATAAGATTAGCAAGAACTTTCTGTGCTGTTTCTGAAAGGTTATCTAAAACTCCGCATTCACGGATAAGATTACCAAACATTAAAAATCCTATCAAAGAAACACTCTTAGGAGATACAAGTCCTGTTATAACAGTAATAATAATCGGGAAAAGTATTCTGGTTGTTTTAGACACCTGCATAGGTGAATAAGGCATTCTTATAAGTCTTTCTTTTCTGGTTGTACAAAGTTTAATAACAGGCGGTTGAACAATAGGAACAAGCGCCATATATGAATACGCCGCAACTATTATTGCACCAAGATATTTTGAGTTAAAATAGTTTGCAACAAAGATTGATGTAGGACCGTCTGCCGCACCTATAATAGCGATTGAAGCAGCATCTTTTAAGTCAAAACCGAGAAGAGATGCCATGCCCAATGTAAAGAATATACCGAATTGTGCTGCTGCACCGAAAAGCATTAATTTCGGATTTGAAAGAAGCGGACCGAAATCAATCATCGCACCGATACCGATAAAAAGAAGTAACGGGAACAACTCATTTGCGATACCTGCATCAAAAAGCACATTTAACGCACCTATTTCTTCGCCCTGAGTAATAGCTCCTGAAAAAGGAAGGTTAACGAGTATTGCACCGAAGCCTAAAGGCAGAAGCAAAGTTGGTTCCATATCCTTTTTGATTGCAAGATATATAAGCACACCGCCTATAATCCACATAATAATCATCTTCCATTCAATTCCTAATTGAATGAGATTTTCGTACAAAATTTCCATAGGTTTCCTCCAAAATCATTTTCAAACGATTATATCATAAATTTTATAATAACGCAAGATAATTTTCAGCAAAAATTTATTATCTGATAAACAAATTTATAACCTTTATATATGCTCTCAGTTTCAAGCCATTCTTCTCTTGTGTGAGGTCCGCCGCCTATATAGCCTCCAATAGTCACCGATGGTATTCCCATAGACATTGGTATATTCGAATCGGTTGAGCCTGAGGTATATTTTGAAGAAACATTAATTGTTTCCTTACATATTTTTTCGCAATATTGTGTCAATTTATCAAGCTCATTTTTATCAACATTTTTTGCACATGGTCTTATTCCGATAACTTCAACCGAAATATCTGTTCCCTTACTTTTAAATGTTTTTATAATTGTATCAAACTCATTTCTCATAATGGCTATACATTCTTCTTCATCTGAACGATATTCATACATCATTTCAGCATATTGAGCAATAGTATTAACCGAAGTACCACCTGAAATAATTCCCACATTAAAAGTTGTTTTGGAATTATTTATCACGGGGATTTTTATTTTATAAAGCTCGGTTATAATTTCTGCTAATTTATGTATGGCATTATCATTGCCGAAATCACCGAAAGAGTGACCTCCTGTTGTTTTTACAATTATTTTGTATCTTTCTGACCCAACACATTTATTAACTATTTTTCCGTATTGACCGTCAATGGAAATAACTTGTTTAACTTTTCCCTTATAGTCATCCATTATCTGCTTTATCCCTTTTAAGTTTCCAAGCCCTTCCTCGCAGGAATTAAGCACAATAAGAATATTTTTATTGAAGTCTGCTTTCTTAAGCTCTTTTGCCGCAAACAGAAGCTGTGCAACATGAACTGTATTATCCCCTATACCAGGATTGAATATTTTTCCGTTTTCCTCATAAAACGGAAGCGGTTCAGTATCAGGAAAAACAACATCTGTATGAGCAAGAAACACAGTCAAATTCTCGGGTTTACCAAACGGTATTATAATATTTTTAGCAGAATCAATACTAAAGTCTATTCGGTTCTTTTCAAGCCATTTTGCTATAAACTCAACTCTCTTATCCTCATATCCGCTCGGTGCGGGGATAACTGCAATACTCCGAAGCAGCTCTTTCAATTCATTTTCCATAATATACATCCTACTTTTACAAATTTTTAAACATATCTATAAGATTATCAACATCTTTTTTATTAAATGTTTCATAAAACTTCCCTTTGAATTTAACAGGTATATTAAGATTAATTAAAGAAATACCATTATTAAGATACATAGCCCTGTTATTTGTTAAACTTGCATCTTGGGTAATTTCTTTCTGAATTTGTGATACTAAAAGCTTGTCTGTCATCTTATTTATAATTGTATTATTGAAAACTACATTCTTATCAGCCAACCTTAATACAGGACCTTTGCCCAACAAAAGCTCTGTTGCTTTATTTGAAGCATCGGTATGAGAAATAACATATCCGCAGTCGGGATTTAGTGAAGAAAATGCAACTTTAGCACCCTTAAAACCAAGATTATCTTCAACTGAAAAAACAAATATTAAAGAATTATCCTTGCTTTTACGCGATTTTATTATATTTATAAGAGCATATATCCCCGCTTTTATTCCTGCCGACTTGCCTGTTATACAGTTGCCGTTAATAACAAAATCGGAAACAGGATATAATATTTCCCCTGCTTTTATTTCTTCAGTATCGAAAAAATCGAGTGACAGTTCAGAAAAATCGTCTTTTTTCTCTTTATTGTTATATATAGCAACAGCAATATTCCCGCCGGATGTTTTAAATTTACCGCCCGAAATATCATCCGGTTTGAATTTTCCTATGGGAGAACATTTGCAAACATTCTCTTTATATGATGTTACAAAAAGTCCGTCTTCGGATATGGGGGTATTAATAACAATCGGGTTATCACCTTTCCCGGAAATTGCAATTAAATTACCGAAATTATCTTCATAAATACTGTCACAACAATCTTTAATTTCATTTTTTATAAGCTTCTTCATTTCTGTTTCATAGCCAGCAACAGAAGAAGTCTCAAACAACTTTTTTAATAATTCCATTATATCAGTTCTCCAATATTATCTGTAATCGCTTTTAATAATTTATAACCGTTTTCGTAATCATTTAAGTTCATCAGACCAAAGGGTGAATGAATATATCTTACAGGAACAGACATAACCGCTGTTTTAACTCCATGCGATGCTGACTGCACCGCACTCGAATCATTTCCGCCCTTATGAGTCTGTTTTAACTGAAAGGGTATTTTCTCTTTTTCAGCCAGACTTTTGATGAAGTTGTTTAGTTGTTCATTATAACAAGTACCCATATCTCTTACAGACAGGGCAGGTCCTCTGCCGAGAACTGTAGACCTTAAATGCTCGGGAGTTTTATTAATATCTGAACAGGTAGTTCCCTCTACAATAAGAGCATAGTCAGGTTTAATAGAATATGTTGCAGTTAATGCTCCTCTCGCACCAACCTCTTCCATAACATCAAAGCATACAGTAAAACCATACTCACAATCCGAGTTAATAAGTCTTAAAAGCAATGCAATCCCTACTCTGTCATCAATAGCTTTAGATATATATGACTTACCATTTTCAAAGCTTATATTATCGAATGCTATATAATCGCCTAAAGAAACATATTTAAGTGCATTTGCTTTGTTAAGAGCTCCGATATCTATATACATATTTTTTGTAGGAACTGCTTTTTTACGCGCTTCTTTATCAAACAAATGAATAGCTTTTATACCTATAATTCCTGGTATATGATTTTCTCCTATATACACTTTCTTTGATAAAAGTATTCTTTGGTCTATTCCGCCGACAGTATCGAATTTTATAAATCCATCTTCAGTAATATCGGTTACAATAAAGCCAACCTCGTCCATATGAGCATACAGGGAAAATTTTACATCTATTTTTCTTCTTCCCTCTTTTTCAACTATAATATTACCATTAATCATTGTTTTGATTTTCACATCATCCGCAGTAATATTATCAACTATATACTTAGAGATTGAAAGTTCATCTCCCGAAACACCGTTAAATGCACAAAGTTTATCAAGCATCAGCACTTTCCTCCTCTACATCTTTTATATAAAGAGAAATCAGCTTAATTAATTCATAAACATCATTCATATCCGCTGTTTCATATGCGGTATGCATATATCTTAAAGGGATTGATACAATAACGCAGGGTATTCCATTTCCCGATACTTCATAAGCAAGAGAATTAGTACCTGTATAACCGTTTGTTACCTCAATTGTATATGGAATATTATTCTTTTCAGCACATTTAATAAGCAAATCTGAATAATATTTCGATAATCCGGGGCCTAATGCAATTGACGGTCCGCTTCCCAATTCGAAACAAATATCTTCTTTTGAATCAGGAGTGTGACCGTGTGTAACATCAATAACGATACACAAATCATAATTATCATAAGAAGATGCAGTTCTTGCACCGTTGAGATTTATTTCTTCTCCTACCGTTAATGCTGCAGTAATATCGGCATCAGAAAATTTCTCGTTTTTTAAAACCTGCAAAACAGAATATACACCAAGCTTGTTATCAAGACCGTTGGCAGATATTCTGTTATTTAACAAATAAGTTAATTCAGAGGAAAATGATATAAAATCACCAATATTAACTATATCGATAAGTTCTTCTTTTTTTAGACCTGTATCTATAGTGAGGCTTTCTATCGGATATGGCTCGTTTTCTCCATCACTTAAAAGATGCGGAGGGGGTACACCAATAACACCTTTAATATCTTTTTTTCCGTGAATTACTACTTTCATTGACGGTAGAATTCTCGAATCTACTCCGCCCATTTTGGAAAAGCAGATAAGTCCGTCATCATTAATTTTATTTACCATAAGACCGATAATATCAAGATGAGCATCTATAATAATACTTTTCCGGGAATTTTCTGATTTCTTAAAAGCATATACATTCCCTAAAATATCCGAAGTAGTTTTATCACAGCATCCGTCAAATATTTCTTTAATTTCGTTTGTGTATTTGTCTTCACTACCTGACACGGTTGGTAGTGATATTAATTTTTCTAAATCTTTCATAACATCTATCTTTCAAGAATTAATTTTTTAAATAATTTTCCCCGCTCTTCAAAATTCACAAATTTATCAAAGCTTGCACAGGCAGGACACAATACAACAGTATCTCCCTCTTTTGAATTTTTCACGATAAAATCGGTTATCTCTTCAAAAGTATCTTTTATAACTACGGGATAATCGGGTTTTACTTTAAGAACAGAAGTTTTAATTTTTTCTGCAGTATCTCCGCAAAGATACAAAGCCTTAACCTTATTAACAATTTCAATTGCAAGCTCATCAAACGGCAGATTTTTATCATAACCTCCGCATATCATTGAAATTTTTCTTCCCTGTTCATAAAATGCGTTTATACAGGCGATTGCTCTTGTAGGAGATGATGCAATAGAGTCGTTATAATAGTTTACACCGTTCAATTCTCTTACAAATTCAATTCTGTGCTCCACGCCGGAAAAATGCTTTGCAACATAAGTTAACTGTTCAACATTAACCATTTCATTTACTGCGGCATATGCAGCCATATAATTTTCAACATTGTGAATGCCCGGTAATTTAATATCTTTCGAATCAAGAATCAGATCTCCGTTAAAATACAACTTACCGTCTTTTAGCCAAATACCATTGTCAGGAGCTTTTATTCGTGAAAAGCCTACAATTTCCGCTTTCGATTTTTCGGATAATTTCGCTGTAATTTCATTATCTGTATTTACAACAAGTCTGTTTTTCTCATTCTGATAAAGCATTATGTTGGCTTTTGCATCAATATATTCCTCCATTGATTTATGAACATCAAGATGATTGGGAGAAATATTGGTAATTACTGCAACATCAGGAGACTTTTTCATAGTCATAAGCTGAAAGCTTGAAAGCTCAACAACCGCAATATCCTCATTTTTAAAATTCAAAACATCAGAAAGCAAAGGTTTTCCTATATTTCCTCCTACATGGACAATATGACCTGCTGCTTCAAGCATCTTTGAAATAAGAGTTGTTGTAGTGGTTTTGCCGTCACTTCCGGTAACCGCAATAATTTTTATCGGACAGACATCAAAAAACACTTCCATTTCGGAAGTAACAATACCACCGTTTTTCTTAAATTCTTCAAATTCCGGAAGGTCGGGTCTTATTCCCGGTGATTTAAAAAGATAATCTCCTTTCAAATCTTTAAGATAATCTTCTCCAAGCTTTAACTTTACACCCATTTTTTCAAGAGTAATTGCAGTTTCACCAAGTGCTTCATAGCTCTTTTTATCTCGTGCTGTTACTATTGCACCATTTTCTGAAAGAAGCTTTATAAGAGGCTTATTGCTTATTCCGATTCCAATAACATTTACTTCTTTATTATTTATTTTACGAATAAAATCTTTATAATTGTCAAACATATGTATCCTCCCTTTCAGACTATTATACAATACTTCAGAATAAATTTAAATAGATTTAATAAAATTATTTGCAAAA
>JAZOOC010000180.1:0-4120 GCA_045654825.1 Clostridia bacterium
AGAAGAAAAGCTGAAGAACTCATTTTATCCGGTAAGGTTTCGGTAAACGGAAAAGTCGTAACTGAGCTTGGTGTTAAAGTGATTTCGGAAGATAAAGTTGAAATAGACGGAAAACTTATTATGCCTCAAAATAAAATATATGTTATGCTCAATAAACCCAAGGGATATATAACAGCAGTTTCGGACGACAGAGGAAGAAAAACAGTTATAGATATTGTTAAAGATATACCCGAAAAACTCTTTCCGGTGGGACGACTTGATTATGAAACCGAAGGACTCCTTATACTGACTTCGGACGGCGATTTTGCGAACAGACTTATTCATCCGTCAAAAAAAATATTAAAGACTTATCTTGCAACACTCGATAAAATCCCTCCTGCTGAAGAAATCAGAAAGCTAAAAACCGGGGTTGAGATTGAAGATTATATAGCTGTTGCAAAAGAACTTGAAATATATAATAAAGACAAAAAAATGTGTATTATAAAAATAGAGTCAGGTAAAAACAGACAGGTAAGAAAAATGTTCGAAAAAGCAGGTTCTGAAGTAATCGAGCTTAAAAGAATAAGTATAGGCGAGCTTTCTTTGGGAAATTTAAAAACAGGGGAATACAGATTTCTTAACGATAAGGAGATTGAATTTGTAAATTCATAATTACGGATAATAAATTTGTTAGTTTTTTTAATAATTTAACAAAGTTATTTGTATGAAATGATAAAATTTATAATTTTTAAAAATTTATGTTGAAATATGGAAGAATTTATATTAAAATTATATGTTGAAAGATATAGGTTATTAAACTGACAGCGAGGTGATAATATGGAAAATATTGCACAGGGAGTATCTGTTCTTGTTGTAGGAATGGCTGTAGTATTTGCAGTTCTTATAATTCTTATGATAGTTACAAGTACTTTCAAATTCATTTTTAAAGATTCTTCTGTTAAAGAAGAAAAGAAAACTGCTCCCGTTGCAGCAGCTAAACCTGTTGCCGCAGCACCAGCAGCTGAGTTCAAACCCGGTTTCGATACCGAAGACGGCGAACTCGTAGCTGTTATAGCAGCTTCTATATCAGCTGCATTAAACACCGAATCCGGTGATATTAAAATAAGATCAATAAGAAAAGTAAATTAATTTGGAGGAAAATAAAATGAAACAGTTTTTAGTAAAAGTTAATGGTAATACTTATGATGTAACAGTTGATGAAGTAGGTTGCATTCCTGCATCTGCTGCAGCACCTGCGGCTGCACCTGCACCCGCTCCCGCAGAAGCTCCCAAAGCTGCTCCTGCACCTGCTGCTCCCGTAAGCGGCGGAACTGAAATCACAGCTCCCATGCCCGGAACAATTCTTAAAATGCTTGTTAACGTAGGCGACCAGGTTGCTGAAAATCAGCCCGTTGTTGTTCTTGAAGCAATGAAAATGGAAAACGACATTCCTGCAACAGTTGCTGGTAAAGTTCTTGCTGTTAATGTTAAACAGGGAGACAGCGTAGAATCCGGACAGGCTCTTATCGTAATTGGTTAAGACAGGGGGAAACTTAGTTGAATATTTTGTTAAGTCTTTTAGATTTTGCAAAAGATTCAGGTATCTACAAGATTTATGAGAGCGGTCTTTATTTAAATCTTGTTATGATTCTTATTGCCTGTGTTCTTTTGTATCTTGCTATTGTTAAAAAATACGAACCGTTACTTCTTCTTCCGATTGCTTTTGGTATGTTACTTACCAATCTTCCTATCGGAGAGCTGTATCATCCTGAATTTTTCAGTGCAACAGACGGTTCTATCGCACCTTTTTCACAGATTATAAAAGAAGGCGGTCTTATCGACTGGCTCTATCTTGGGGTTAAATTAGGAATTTATCCTTCTCTTATTTTCTTAGGTATCGGAGCTATGACTGACTTCGGTCCGTTGATTGCTAATCCCAAAAGCTTGCTTTTAGGTGCAGCAGCTCAGCTCGGTGTATTTGTAACATTCTTTGGTTCAATATTCTTCTTCACAGCAGATGAAGCAGCAGCAATCGGTATCATCGGTGGTGCTGACGGTCCTACAGCTATTTATGTTGCAAAAACACTCGCACCTCATCTTTTATCTGCTATAGCTATTGCTGCTTATTCATATATGGCGCTTATTCCTATTATTCAGCCGCCCATTATGAAGCTTTTAACAACAAAGAAAGAACGTTCTGTTGTTATGACACAGTTAAGACCTGTATCAAAAACAGAAAAAATCGTTTTCCCGATTGTTGTTGCAATAGTAGTTTGTTTAATAGTTCCCAGTGCTACTCCTTTAATAGGATGTCTTATGCTTGGTAACCTTATGAAAGAAAGCGGAGTTGTTGAAAGAATTTCCAAAACTGCACAGAATGAACTTATAAATATTGTTACTATCTTCTTAGGCGTAAGTGTTGGTGCTACTGCAACAGCACAGAACTTCTTAAGAATAGAAACAATTCTCATTGTATGTATGGGTCTTGTAGCTTTCGGTATCAGTACTGCAGGCGGTTTGCTTTTAGGTAAAGTTATGTATATCTTTACTAAAGGTAAAGTTAACCCTCTTATTGGTTCTGCAGGTGTTTCTGCTGTTCCTATGGCAGCAAGAGTATCTCAGATGGTTGGACAGAAAGAAAATCCCAAGAACTTCCTTTTAATGCATGCTATGGGTCCGAATGTTGCAGGTGTTATCGGTTCTGCAGTTGCAGCCGGCGTATTCCTTTCAATGTTCGCAAGATAATTTAGGAGGAAATTATGTCTAAATTAAGAATTACAGAAACTATATTAAGAGATGCTCATCAGTCTCTTATCGCAACAAGAATGCCTACATCTGTTATGCTTCCTGTTGTTGAAAAACTCGATAAAATCGGATATAATGCTCTTGAGTGTTGGGGCGGTGCTACATGTGACTCCTGCTTGAGATTCTTAAACGAAGATCCCTGGGAAAGATTAAGAAAAATAAAGGACAAAGCTCCTAATACTCCTTTACAGATGCTTTTCAGAGGTCAGAACGTTTTAGGATACAGACATTATGCTGATGATGTTGTTGAATATTTCGTTCAGAAATCAATAGCAAACGGTATTGATATTATAAGAATATTCGATGCATTGAACGATGTTAGAAACTTAAAAACAGCTATCAATGCAACAATAAAAGAAAAAGGTCATGTTCAGGCAGCTCTTTCTTATACAATCAGCCCTGTTCATAACAATAAATCATTCGTTGAACTTGGTAAACAGCTTGAAGATATGGGTGCAAATTCTATCTGTATCAAAGATATGGCAGGTCTTTTAACACCTTACAATGCTTTTGAGCTTGTTTCTGAATTAAAACAGAATGTTAAAATCCCCATCGAGCTTCATACTCACTATACAAGCGGTATCGGCTCTATGACATATCTTAAAGCTATCGAAGCAGGTGTAGATATTGTTGATACAGCATTATCTCCTCTTGCGCTCGGAACATCTCAGCCTCCCACAGAGCCTCTCGTAGCAACTCTTCAGGGAACAGAAAGAGATACAGGTCTTGACCTTAACGCTCTTGCTGAAGTAACAGAATTCTTTGAAAAATACAGAGAAGAATGTCTTGCTGACGGATTACTTAATCCTAAGCTCTTAAAGGTTGATATAAACACATTAAAATATCAGGTTCCCGGCGGTATGCTTTCTAACCTTGTTTCCCAGCTTAAACAGGCAGGAAAAGAAGATAAACTTGATGAAGTGCTTAAGGAAGTTCCCAGAGTTAGAGAAGATTTAGGATATCCTCCTCTTGTAACTCCTTCCAGCCAGATTGTTGGTACTCAGGCTGTTTTAAATGTAATCAGCGGCGAAAGATATAAAATGGTTACAAAAGAAACAAAAGCTATCGTTAAAGGCGAATATGGAACAACTCCGGTTCCTATTTCCGACGAAGTTCGTAAAAAAATTATCGGTGATGAGCAGCCTATTACTTGCCGTCCTGCAGATAATTTAAAACCCGAGCTTGACCGCTTAAGAGAAGAATGCAAAGAATATATGAAACAGGAAGAAGATGTTTTATCTTATGCTCTGTTTGATAAAGTTGCTGTTAAATTCTTCGAAAATCGTGACGGTGGAGATAAAATCAAGTTAAATGTAGAACTTGTAAAATAATTAAA
>JAZOOC010000181.1:0-2295 GCA_045654825.1 Clostridia bacterium
TGATTTTGAAAAGGAATAAACAAATGAAAAAGAATGTTTTGCTGGTACTTGCAGTAATAATACTGTTTATATTTGCATTTGGCGACATAAGCGTTTCAGCGGCGACAAGTGGGGATCTGACTTACAATGTTACAGACGGAAAGGCTACCATTACCTACTGTAATACTTCTATATGGGGCGAATTGGAAATTCCGAAAACCATTGACGGATATCCTGTAACAGCAATCGGTTTTAAGGCATTTAATGGTTGTACTGATTTAACCTCAGTGAATATTCCTGAAGGCGTTACTTCTATCGGCTCGTCTGCATTTTTAGGGTGTACAAGTTTAATATCTGTATCAATACCTGCCAGTGTGACTTCTATTAAGTATAATTCGTTTTATAATTGTATAAATTTAACTTCGGTCACTCTCCCGGATGGTATTACTTTTATCGGTTATGATGCATTTTATAACACGGGATACTATAACAATGAAGAAAATTGGGAAAATGATGTATTATATATAGGTAAATATTTAATTAATGCTAAAAATACTATTTCAGGAATTTATGAAGTAAAAGAAGGTACTTTAGTAGTCGGTGATTCTGCGTTTGAAGATTGTGCCGGTTTGACATCAGTAAAGTTGCCTGAGGGCGTTACTTCTATCGGCAACTATGCATTTCGTGATTGCTCCGGTCTGAATTCTATAACCATTCCGGATAGCTTGACAACAATAGGCGATGCTGCATTTGAAATTTGCACGAATTTAAAAAGTGTATACATAAGTGATATTACAAATTGGTGTAAAATACACTTTCACTCTATAGCTGCTAATCCTCTGTTTTATGCAGATAATTTATATTTAAACGGTGAAATAGTAGAAACATTGAAAATCCCAAATGGCATAACTGAAATAGGGGACTATGCATTTTCAGGTTATGATGGATTGACAAGAGTAATATTTCCAAATGGTGTGAAAAAAATCGGAGAGGCAGCTTTTTATAGCTGTGACAAATTAGAAAATATAAACATTCCGGATAGCGTAGAATCTGTGGGTTTGTCTGCGTTTAGTGAATGTACAAGTTTAAAGAGTGTAATACTGCCTGATAGTATTACAAATATATCAAATGCTGCTTTTGATAGGTGCTCTGCCTTAACGAGTGTGGTATTGCCTGACGGTATCACCCAAATACCCAATTATGCATTTAATGAATGTACAAGTTTAACTGAAATAATAATACCGGAAGGTGTGGAAATTATTGGAAGTAATGCTTTTAAAGGGTGTTTAAGTTTAAGAAATATAACTATTCCGCACACTGCAAAAACTATTTATCGTAATGCGTTTGATAAATGTAGTAATTTGATAGCTGTGAGTTATAGAGGAACAGTAGATGAGTGGAACTCTGTTGTTATAGGAACGGGAAATTCTTACCTGATTAATTCGAATATTTTTTATATACCAAGAATTGACATAAGTGTATCCAATCTTGGAAGCACATTTACAGTTAACCTGATAAACATCGTAAACGGAAAGACTGTAATTTTAGCATTATATGATGAAGAATTTGTTGAAATGCAAAGTGCTGCATATAACGGTGAAGCAATTCCTTTTACAACAACTAAAAATTATACGAAAGTAAAGGTTATGGTTTGGGATAATATAACAAACTTAAAACCTGTTTGTAATGTTGAAATAATTGAATAATTCACTCAAAATCACTTCAAAACTCACTGTGGATTTTTATAACAGTATTGTTTAAGAACTATGTCATTTTGGTGGAAAATGAATAAAATTCGATCCATAAAAATTCAACGAATCCCTACGGGCAGTGAGGCTTTATCTTATATTGTGCATATGAATGGCAATGCTCCTTCTCCGCCAACAAAAAAGTCACTTTTGTCTACCGACAAAGGTGACTTTTTTGAATGATGTTTGCCTGTGGCAAATGATGTTGGCGTTGCCAATGATGACGACTTCGCCTAATGATTCGTGGCTTCGCCACATTTTACGGCAAACATCGCATCATTGCGAGTGAAACGAGCTACATCATATTTGCAAAGCAAATGCAACATATCACCACAGGCGATACTTCATTGAAATATATAGAATTTTATGGTATAATTAATTAACATAGTTAATTAACCTGAGAATGCATAGGTTTAGAATGAATGTTGGCAAAAGTAAACAAAATCAAGGAAGATGAAATAGAGAAATTGCACAAGATGAATGCGAGATTGTTGGATTGAAAAAAATGTTTAAATATAAGCATACTTAACTTTAAAATTTTATATAGAATTTCAAAACACAGTTTGAG
>JAZOOC010000182.1:0-6570 GCA_045654825.1 Clostridia bacterium
AAAATCTTCTGTTGAACCGTGAGAATCGCCTTTGAAGATAAGCTCATAATTCACACCGTCTTCAGAAACGAAAAGTTCAAAGGTTTCTTTTCTTGCGTGTCCCTGAAGCCACTTGAGAGATATCTTTGTTAAGAGTTCGGGTTGTTCAAATTCAAATTGAATCCACATTCCTTTACCGGGAGCTGCCCAATAACTGCCTGTATTGTTGTCAAGTGCGTTATAAGGAGATTCGGTTGTTTCAGGACATCCGACTGCTTTCTTGACTCTGATACGGTCGGGAGCATCGGAATTAATCATCATAAATTTATCAATACTGTTTTCGGGATCTCTTAAAAAGGCAATGTGAGTTACATTGTTATAACTGTATTCAACTCCGATAACCTTAGCCAAATCTTCTAAAGACGCGTAATAAACACCGTCTTTATTGCTTAAGCTTTCAATAACAAAGCTTGAACCGTCTTCTTTTGTTACTGTTTTTGTATCAAGGTTGATTTTTGCAGATTCGCCTACAGTAATAATATTTGCATCTACTGTGTAAGTTCTGTCCAGCTTATAGAAGAACTCTTCTATATCTGTATATACATTGTCGTTTGCATTGTATGAATTTTTGAAGGTTTCATACATATAGTCGATTTTTACTTCGTAGGGATTTTCATCTATAACTTTATTGTAGTTTGTGAAATCCTTTATTATATCGTTGGTATATTTCCAGGAAAGTCTGTATTCTCCCGCTTCAGCTTCAAAGGAAATTGTATTATTGCCTTTATAAGCGTTTGCAGAAGCAACTTTATTACCTTTTTTATCGTATACATTCCATATTCCCTCTTTAAGTCCGTCTACGATAAACATAAATTTGCCTTCTTTTGATGCAGACTTAACTTTGATATCCTTTGAACCGATTTTTGAATCTGTTCTTAAGAATACAACTCTGTCTTTTATTTCAATACCTGCATAATTTTTATGTTCGTCTATATGTAAAACATCGAGAGGTATTATTTCATCGTCGTTTTCACTCATCTGCATAACATTTAAGAAAATGTCTCTTTCGGAAGCGTTCTCGGGAGAAAGCTCAATTCTCCATTTACCTGCTTCCTGAATTGCAGATTTCGGAACAGCGTTGAAATGAACTCCGTTAGTTAAGAATTCCTGACCTTCGCCGCCCACAAGAGTGATGATATTTTTTTCAGGAAGAACAGTGGTATTTATAAGTCTGCCGTTGTTTCCGAATTCTGTTCTTCTGATAGTTGTTTCTTTTCCTTCAACAGTTGGTTTTTCCTGTGAATGTAAAAGCCATGTCTTTTTGAAGGAGGGATCACTGCTTGTAACATTATCCAAAACTATTAACGCACCGGGATATACATCATCAAAGAAATTAAGGAACATAAATGTTCTTGTATATTCTTTTATTTTATCTGTATAAGCATCGGTTATATCGCCTTTTAAATAGCTGTATGCAGGAGTTGCAATATCTGGACCGTAGTCGTATGAAATAACATCTCCCGCATTGGAGTCATTGAGTGCAAAGTTATAGTCTTTTGCTTTATATCCTTTTCCGTCAGGGGATATCTGTCCGCCGTCAAGAACTTGAATATATGGATTTTCTGTTGTCTCGTTGGGATCATAAACAAGGAGACAGTTATGTGCAACAGATGCTTTATGGTAGTTGAAGTCGTGTTCACTTGAGTGCGAAAGAGATGCAACGGGAACACCGTTTTTAGACCAGGGTGCACTTTCATAAATACCGCTGTCTATTGCAAGATTACCTTTATAGTATATATCGAAATGACCTGCATCAAGGTGCTGATGTCCGCCATGCTGTTTACCAACAACATTCATATTAACTATAAGAGTATCGGATTTGAGCCCTTCGTCCCATGAGGTTCTTGCAACCATTCTATTTGCAGGCTCTCCACCGAATATGGTAAGACCAAAATCTCTGAAGGTCGCATTAACCGGAACATCAACATCATTTAAAATAAGATACATTGCATGGGTTGTTACCTGCTGACCTGAACCTTTGTATTCTATCGATGTATTTGTTCTGAAGGCTTCTCTTTTAAGATAAGGATCTTTAAAATAGTTTGCGGCATATAACATGCCGTTATAGTATGAATTCATAAAGCCGTAGCTGTCTTCCATAGCATCGTCGCCTGTTTTGAAATACTTACCATCCGGTCTTCTTAACCAGAAATCTCCGTATCTCTGATACTGAATATTGGGATTGAAGAGATTTGAATGTCCCAATACATCAAAGATTATTGCAGACAGTATTTCATAAGAATATCTGAAAGGGCCGTAGTTTGAGCCTTCCATATGGAAAGGAGTATCATACATGGAGTTTTTGATGGGGAGCATTCTTGTAAGAACTCGTCCCGCAACCATATTGTAAAGCTTTGGATCTTCGTCATACATAGCAATACCTGCGCACAAAAGGTCTACCCAGAGCTGTCCTTCCTGTGCGTGAGTATTCATTTCGCCCTGCTCAATCGTGGGATAACCAACCTCCATAAGAGATATGTGCATATACATATATGAACGGATTATATTTCTCTGTTCATCGGTCATAACATCGTAGCACCAGTCATATATTTTGGCTACAACAAATATTGCATCTCCGCCGACACGGGTAACGGTATCGTTACCTTTTCTGTTGGCCATAGTACGCATCGCATTAACCGCTATATTGCAGGCTTTTTTACCTTTTTCGACATCCCCTGTCATAAGATACAAAAAAGCATTTGCTTCTCCGCAGCTCAAATCCGCACCTACAACATTGGTATATTGCGTTGCACTCATCGGAGGAAATTCGCCTGTTAAATCTCTTTCTGCATCCGAAAGAAGAGCCTCATATGTTTTTATATTCTGAGGATGAGTAAGATTATTTCTTATTCTTTCTATATCCCCTTCTCTTAAAAGAACTCTTGGGTGTTCATTTGTGGGGGGAGTTACTGCAGGGAGAGGAAAATAATAGTTTGCCGTTTCTCCGTATTCGGGAAGAAATTCGGGAGTTGAATATTTTTCTCCTGCAGGGTTAAAGTCGGGAATTGTTGTTAATATGAATTTATCATATTTAAGAAGTCTTTCTCTGTGAAGAAAGTTTATGGTATGTTCCCCAGCCGATAAAAATTCCGAAGAACACATATACCAGCTATACTGATCCCAATGTATATATTCACTCATACTGGGAGGAGCATCATCAAAGAAGATAAAGCCCGAATCACAACCGGTATCTCTTGCGTTTGCACGAATCCAGAAATAGTATATTCCTTCTTCCTGCACATTAATTTTATAGGAAGCACCTGCGGGCGAACCTTTAGGCCATGATGTAGTGAAAGGAACATCTAATGTAACATATAATGTTTTTCCGCCGGATGCGGTTTCATCGTCCATAATCGCATATCCGTTATTAAGAATAAGAGCATCACATTCAGCTTCCCACTCGTTTATCACGCCTGCTTTTATATCTACTGCTTTGGTTGCCGCCACGGCAGGAACAGGCTTAAAACCAAAACCGCCGATGCCTGAAAGCAAGATAGCAAATATTAAAACTAAACTAATTTTTCTCATAATGTATCACCTACTGCAAATCAATGGGTGTTGAATAAATATAAAACTGTCTGGCGCTTGCAACAATGGGAATTTTAACATGAATCGGCTCTCCCGGTGTTACATAAAATTCTTTTTCATAGCAAGCTCCGCCCATAAGACAGTCGTATGCTGCACCGCCGTCCTTGATAAGCTGTTTGCTTGTTGTTGAAGATGAGGTCCATCCGTTTGTGAATGCCCAGTTCTGTACTGTTGACTTTGTTGATGAATCATTCCAGATAAACTTAATCTTACAGGAAGATACAACATCAAATTCAGCATAGGTATATGTACCTGCACTGTTAAATATTGTAGGATATCTTAAAAGATTTCCGCCAAGAAACGCATCTTCAACCCAAAGAACAGGAACCTGCTCTGAAGAAGGCTCGGTATATCTGGGATAGAACTTGATATTAGCCCAGTTTTCAGTAGTATTGATATTTTTATATGTAGGAATAAAGGTCTGTCTTGTTATGGGATATGTTACTTCATTTGAATTTTTGGTAAGCTTACTGTTATCCAGTGAATAGTCGTCTATAAATTTAACAATTATACCGTACATTTTTGAATTACCCGATTGCGGAAGCTTAACTGTAACTGTTTCTCCCGGCTCAACCTTATATTCTTTTCTGTAAAAATAAAGATGACGATAACTGAAATAATCTGCATAAGACTCTACTCTGTAAGCATAACGGGCATCCATATATTCAAATCCGAGATCATTTACAAAATGACTGAGACTCGCACCATTATTATCGTGAACATAAACATATGCAGAACGGTTAATCTCAAAAGAAACGAGGTCTTCTGTCGGAGTCTGCACTCCTGTTGCATCATAAGGTGTTATAATAGAAGTTCCGCCAAGAATTTCGGGAGAAATATCCATATAATACCATGTCGATCTTGTATCGTACATAGTTGTTCTCTGTGAAGGAAGGTTATCCTGAAACCATTCGGGATAATCTTTTACTGTTTGAACAGCATCGGTATTTCCTGCGATTAAAAGTTCCATAGGATCGAAAAGGGGTGTGCTGTCGCCATCCCATACAGGTTCTGCTACTTTAACGGTAGAAAGAGGTTCGGGAGATTTTCCGGGAAGAGTGAATTTAATATTCTTTATCTGCGGTTCATCCCATGTATAATTAATTTTGTAGCTTTCTGTTGCTGTGCCGTCTGCAGAGGTTACAACAATATTTGCAGAAGCTCCGTCTTGGTATAATTTTCCTTCAACCGAGATTGCTGCAGTTGCACCTGTGCTTGCGGTTACAACAGAAACTTCTGGAAAATTAATATGAGCGGCACTTACCTTATAATCATATTCTCTTACGGCAGGATCAAAATTTTCAACAGATACGCCGTCTATTACAATATCAGTTACTTCTGCATTATTATCTCCGTATATAAAGGCAGACGCAAGAGGTCTTGCATTATCAAGACTGTCCCACACATAAGCTTTTAATGAAAGATTTGGTTCGTCGGGAATAAAAGCCATAGTTGACAGCAAGCCTTTGTTTTCAGATAATACTCCCGGATCGGAATAAGAATCAACAAGAGTATCTCCACTATATATAGCTACTACCAAAGTAGCAGCCTGACCGCTTTCCCCTGTGGTTCCTAATTTTGCATTTGCTTCAACAAATATCATATCATAGGGGTTAATAGAAACAACAGGCTCACCCATCATATCCTTAAATTGTATTGACTGAATTTTTATTATATCGTCGCTTATATAGGGAGTATATGCAAAAGCCGATATTCCCGAAAAAGATAAAACAAGCAAAGCAATTAAAAGTAAATTAAATATTTTTTTCATATTATTGTTCCTTTCTTTTAATCAAAACGATGTACTGTCATACCATTGGTATTAAGCTTCAGACTGTCAAAAATATTTTCAATATGCAGTCTTTTAATACGGGATTTAAGACGGAAGGTATTAACATTACTGTATACTGTCGTTGTTTCTCCCGAAGACATATTTCTATATTCTGCATAGGAACGGACATAGTAATCTTTATCGGCAAGGTTATTTCCGCCTACAAACAGCACCGCATACATACCTGAAGCTGAAACATCTTTTGCTGCTGCAACAATACAGCTTTCAGGCGAATCGGTAAGAGTATCAGGATTATCCGAAAGGATAAAGCCTGCTGAAATTCTCTCATAATTACCTACGATTGCATCTGCCTTTGCCGAGAAAACTGCAGATAGCTTTCCTTCCGCTCTTTTACGGTCCTCTGCACTGAGTCTTTGTAAAATTTCGTCTTCTCTGTAATCAGAAGTTGTTTTTATATCCTCTGCCTCATATTCCAGTTTGTCTTTACTTTCAAACTTATATGTAATAACAGTATTTTCCGTTAAAGGCTCTGTTGTATATGTTCCGCTTTCGGACATATTGGACAGAACTGTTTTATCATTAACCTTAATCCAGGAAAGAATTGAATTTTCGGCAGGTGTATATGTAAGAGATACTGTTTCTCCGCCCATAATTTTCATACTGCCAGTTTTATCAAAGGTTCCATTTCCCGAGCCGCTTATTGTTACATCGAGTACGGCAAATTCTGCGGTAAGCTTATCTGTTAAAAGCGAATTAACAGAAACAACATATTCTCCGCAAGACAGCTCGTTCATGGGAAGGCTTATCTCTATTTTATTATCTTCGGTAAGCTTTTCCTGCTTAACCATATAAAAATCGTTAAGCAATCCGCTGTAGCCCTGAAGTGCTGCCGCATTATTTTTATCCTTATATGCGGTTATTCCCACATTGGTATTTACAGGAAGGTCTGTAAAGGTTGCGGTAACATTGATATTGTCCCCCGACTTATCTACGGATATTTGTCCGCTTGCAAATGCAGTGCAGACTCCGAAAAAAATCATTCCTGTAATAACTGATGCTAAAAATCTTTTATATTTCATTATTATCTCTCCTTTTATGCAGTTTTTTCAAAATAACATTTCAGATATTCTGAAAAAACAACACAAAATTCA